>CAZLBS010000259.1:0-5956 GCA_964557505.1 uncultured Nitrospiraceae bacterium
TGGCGACGATGACGATGACGACGATGATGACGACTGTCAGGATCGAGCCTGCGAAGAGGCGCTCGCTTGGGGCACCGTCGATTGCCTGTCTTCCACTATCCCTGGGTTGGCGCAGTTTAGTGCTATAGGCGGTTGTGCCTATTCCATATTTACGGGTGTCGCAGGCGTTGCCCGCGATTGCCGTGGGCTCCTCGATGACGGGCCCAGCTTCGGATGCGGACTCGGCGCTACTGCCGCCGCTGGCGGCATTGCTGCTGGCTGCATTTCTAAGCTCGCCAATGGCATCCCAATTCTGGGCACGGCCATCGCTTGCGGCGGGGCATTGATTGGCTCCGTCGTGGAGTGTACCAATTGTCCGCCCGGTTCCAAGCAGCAAGCAATAGGAGGCGGGAACTCGGCCTTGCGGATTGCTGCGATGCGCCGGCTCGTACGCTTTCTCGAGCGCTGGCAAGACCTGGTGATCATCGAATATGGCGACATCAAGTGGACCGAATTCGACCCGAGGGAAATCCCTAACCCTATTATTAACCTAGAAGCAGCTGCCGCGATACTGCAAGCCGTCGACCGCGCCAATGCCTCGAACTCCTCGTCTGGCGCGATGATTGACGCAAGCGAACAGGAGATCATCCTGAGCTTGCCAGTGCCGGCTGGATTTGACAGCGGCGATGTTGAAGCCTTGATCGAATACCGCAACACGACCTTTGAGCAATACATGATGGGGAATTTTACGCATGCCCAGGCTGGCCGGACGGATTTCATTGACAACGAGGAAGCCATCGCGGCGCTAGAGGCGTTAATCAATGCCTTCGAGGATCTGGAGAAGCAGCTGACGGAGGAAGACTTGCTCGACACCTTCGAGTACGCCACCACCGTTAGCAACTTTCTCGAGGCGGGGTACAATGCCGTCAGTTACGGTGGGCAGCCGCCACTTCCCTATGAAGAGATCGCTTACCGCTTTATCAACCGCGCCAATGGCTTTGAATCGCGTGGAATGCTGGACCCGAGCGGGCTTCCGGAATTGCGCGGACTGGCGCCCGACACCTTCTACACCCTGGAGTATTTCCATGTGCCCACCCGCAACTGGACGCGCATCAGCCACTTAAGCGGCCCGAATGGGGGCTCGACCCCGCTGCCGCAATTCCAGTTGCTGTCGACAGCGGACGAACCCGATACGGACGGGGATGGTTTGGTCGATGTGGCCGAGGGCGTCATCGGCACCTCTGCCGTCAACCCCGACACAGACATGGACGGCGTGCTCGACCTCGCCGAACTCGACCAGGGCACGGATCCATTGGATGGATTGCCCGGGACGGTCGGGATTGTCGGCACGTCGGATACGCCTGGCACGGCGCACGACGTATGCACCAACAATGATGTCGTGGTCATTGCCGACCGTGAAGAGGGCATCTCGGTGTTCAACATCTTTAATGGCATGCCTCCCCGCATTCTGGCACAGCTGCCGATCGGCGGCAGTCCGGTGAAGGTCGCCTGCGGCAATGGCTGCGTCGCGGCCGCGACGCAAAGCGGCAACCTCGTGATTGCGGACATCAGTCAGCCTGAAACGGCTTCGATTGTGTTTGAATTCACGCCAGCCGAACTTGGACTGACCGGGTTCGGAGCCGATGTCATTGATGTGGAAGTACTAGGCGATGTCGTATTCGTGGTCACAGAAAATGGGCGGGTGATTGGGGTCGACATACGCGACGGCGCCATCATCGACAGCATCGACCTGGTCGATTCGCTCGAGAGCCTTGCGGCTTTTGCAGGCGACCTGTATGTCATCTCCAGCCAAAACCTCTTCATTCTGAACGTAGAGGTGCTCCCCTTCAGCGTCATTGGTCAGACGCCGTTAGATTTGCCGCAAGGCAGCACATCTTGGGACGTCATCGCCGGTGACGGCATCGCGTACGTCACGACTGGCGTCGGTTATGCCACGTTCGACATCAGCACTCTGGCAAGCCCGGCCAAAATTGGCGAAGCTGCGTTCGAGCAGTTCGGGTGGAAATCCATCCGCCCAAATGGTTCGGGGCTCGGCGTTGCCGCTGTGGGCACGCAAACGTTTCCTGGGCCGGACCGCGACAACATTGCGCTTTATGATGTCAGCAATCCGTCTATCACCAATGCTGCGCTCGCTGTGATTGAAACGCCTGGCATCGCCCGTTCAGTCTCGCTCTTTAACGGGCTGGCCTATGTTGCCGATGAAGATGCCGGCATGCAGGTCATCAATTACCTGGCAAGCGACGTGGGCGGCGTGCCCCCTTTGATATCGCCGTTGTTTGAGCAGACTGCCGTGGAAGAAGGCAGGCGTTATCTTGTGCGGGCGACGGTGAGTGACGACGTAGAGGTGCGCAACGTTGAACTCTGGGTCGACGGTGAACGCCGGCAGACCGATGGCGCCTGGCCCTTTGAGTTTTTCGTGCGTGCGCCGTTGCTGGAAAACCAGACCAGCAGCGAGATCGTATTGGCCGCTTCGGACACCGGCGGCAACCGGACGGAGACCATACCGCAGACGATCACCATTACGCCGGACATGACGCCGCCGGCGCCGCTTCGCAGCAATCCCGCTGATGGTTCCGTCGGCGCGAATCTCGAGGCGATCACGCTGACCATCAGCGAATCCGTCGATGCGGCCTCACTCATGGCGGGGGGCTTCACGCTCACCAGCTTTGGGCTGGATGGCGCTGCCGGCGGCGGCGATGACGCCCCAGTCGCCCTGGGGGCGCCGACACTCGATGCGAGCGATGTGATTAGAATCCCGATTGATCCCGCGGCTTCACCTCTCGCAGGCGGGGTGTACCAATTCGACGTTGCTGCAGGTGCATACGCCGACCTTGCGGGCGTGGCCGTAGTGTCGCCGCTCACAATTGCATTCGCTACAGTTGGAGTGGTACCCGAAGGGACAACCTTCTTTGCCAATCTGGGCGGCGGGGACTGGGCAGAACCTGACAATTGGAGCAGTGGCGAGTTGCCGGACGAAGAAGATGACGTGGTCATTGATGTGCCCAACGCCGCCATTACCATTACCCTCTCGGGGATTCAGGCCAACATCAACAGCCTTACCTCGGTCGAATCGCTCAGCATTGCCAGCAATGGCACGCTCAACCTCGGCGGGACGGGCGTCATCCAGGGGGACTTGTTCCTCGATGGCAGCCTGAATGTTTCCGGAGAAAATTCCGCCCTTGCCGTTCAAGGCGCGTTTACTGCGGACACGGGCCGCATCAACCTGCAGGGCGGCGCCGTGTTGTCGTTGCCTGCGGCGACAAGCCTTGAAGGCCTCGACATTCGCGGCGCCCCCGGCAGTCTCAATGCGCCGCTTTTGACTTCTCTCGAAAGCGTTGATATAGAGCTGGAGCTCGCGGATAGCGGATTCACCGCGCCCCTTCTTGCCATGGCCAATGACTGCGAGTTCGTCCTCGAGCGTGGCGCCGTCATCGATCTGCCAAGCCTTGCGTCGTTTACCAACGGCCTGATGTCTGTGGAAGATGCCGCCAGTATGATTACGGCGCCGCTGCTGACAAACATCGATGGCAGTGCGCTCGCCGCGCTCGAGGGGGCCATGCTCGGCCTCGACGGCATTACGGCTTTCGCCACTGGCGCTAGGCCGTTCATTACCTGGACAGCGGAGAATGACGGCGCAACGATCGATCTGCCGAACCTCGCGTCTATAGCGACGCCTACGAATGGACTGACGATTCAGTCCAACAATACCGGCGCCATTCAATTGGACGCCTTGAATGCCGTAACGAGCCAAGTGGACCTGAGAACCTTCGGGGGGACGGCGAGTCTGCAGAACATCCAGACGTGGTTCGGTGAACTTCAATTCAGCGGCACTACAGGCGGCGTGACGGCCCCCTTGCTGACGACCGCCGATGGGGCGGACATCATTGTCCGCGCGGGGGCAGATGTGACCCTTCCGGGCATCGCTAGCATAGCCGGCGCGGCCGTGACCTGCCAGCAGGATGGAACGTTGTCGTTGCCGGCCTTGACTGCACTCACAACAAGCAGTGTCAGGGTTGATGGCGTAAACAGTGTACTTGCCGTGCCCCTGCTGACCAATGTCGATGGCAGCGCCTTGGACATTCGCCAGGGCGCACAGTTGACGTTGCCAGGCATCACGACATACGCGACCGCAAGCGCCCAACCGCAAGAGCGCTTTGAGGCGAATTTCAGCAATGCCTTGCTCTCGCTGCCGAATCTGACCAGCATCGATGCGGCCGCGGCGGACCTTTCTATCGAAGCCAGCAATACCGGCGTCATTGACTTGCCAAGTCTTGTTACGGTCTCCGGAGACGTCAATGCCAATGCCGCGGGCGGCGCTATCAATATGCCAAATGTGACGGCGTGGACCGGGAGCCTCTCCGTTCTTGGGGCTGGCGGAGTGCTGAATGTTCCGCTGATTGCCAACATTGACGGCCTGTCCGTTAGTGCACTCAATGGCGGCGCCCTTGCCCTGCCACTGGTCACTAGCACCGCGGGCGCGTTTCTTACGATTACCGCAGGGGCGTCTCTGCAATTCGATGCGCTCACCTCGCTGGAGGGCGGATCTGTATCATCCCAGGGAGGCGCCCTAGAAGCCGATAATCTCACGACCATCAGCAATACCAACTTCTCCGTGAGTGGTTCACAACCGTTCGTCCTCGATAGCGTTGCCATGTATACGACCAACCTTCCTGCGGGCAACACCTGGAATCTGTCTTCTTCCGGAAGATTCGAATTGCCGGACTTGACGAGCATTGTTATCGATGGCTCGGATCCGATGACGTCGGCGCGTCTCACCGTCTTGGCCAATGCGAGCAGCAGCCTCATTGCCCCGGCCTTGGCGTCCATTAGCGCGACCGATGGGCAGTGCATCTTCAATTTTGGGACGGGAACAACGCTGACCCTGCCGTCGCTAACATCGTTCCCTGCCGGGGCCGCGCTCACGCTGAATGGCGCGACCGCCGACTTGTCATCCCTGGCCAGTTTCGATGGGGCGCTCTCGTGGCAGAACGCAAGTCTCATGGTTACTGCGCCCATGCTTGCAAGTCTTACGGGTACAGCATCTTTTAGCTTTGGCGCGTCCGTCGAGCTGCCGGGCCTGACCAATGCGGACTCCCTTGACGCTAGTATTTCGAACGGAGCGGCGCTTACGGCGGATGCGTTGACCTCGCTGCAAAATGGCCGTCTTTCGCTGCGTGATGCTGGAAGCGTACTGTCGGTGCCCGCGCTCGCAACCATCGACGGCGCCGAGCTAGACGTTCGCAGTGGGGCTTCGTTGTCCCTTCCTGCCCTAACCGATTACACGCTGACGGCCAATGGCAGCACCACGTTCGAAGCAAGGGACAGCGGCACGTCGCTAGACCTAGGCGCTCTCCAAACCATCACCGTAAATGGCACGAGCTTAACGACGCTCGGAGTAGCAGCCCGCGCGGGAGCAGTCATTGATATCAGTTCCCTGACGGCCGTCGTGACGCCGAATGCAGACAGCAATGCCAGCTTCACGGCCGATGGCGCAGGTTCCGCAATCGATTCAAGCACTCTCGTTACCTTCGATCCGGGACGCGTGACGTTCAATGAACTGAATGGCGGCGTCATAACCCGGCCCTAAGATGGCGCCATCCCCAGCGTTGGACGCTTCAGCGTGCTTGCATCTGTTGCTTATCGTGCGCTGCAAACCTAGCGGGGGCAGGTCAGGGTAGTGTCCAAGGGGTCCAGCAGGATGAGTTCGCGCTCGGATACGTCGGTGGCATAGTACAAAGCGGTTGGGTCTCGATTTTGTTTTTTCATGTGCGTCACACCTCCATGGGACTTCTCACCCTTGGGAAGTCTCATGAGGCGTCGTACATGCTAATGCCGAGACTAGCGGGGGTAGGATTCGAACCTACGACCTTATATGATTCTGGGCCTGGATTTGGGCTGCCAGAATCGCCGTCTTCGTAGTCCTTTTCTTTTTGGTTCTTTTTCTTTTGTGGATGGC
>CAZLBS010000260.1:0-5933 GCA_964557505.1 uncultured Nitrospiraceae bacterium
AGATTCCGATGGGTACATTGAAGACATGGATGCACCGTGCCCGGAAGCAGCTTCGGGGCATTGTGGAAAAAGAAGTCGCTGGGGATGCACGGCATGCGTTCTAACCGGTTGGCCAACCGTGCGCGGCGCGGCAAGAGCCCGGACACGCTCGACGCGCTCATCGAAGAGTGCCTTCGGGACGAGGGCCGCCAAGAGAGCGTGCCCCTTGGATTCGCCGCGCGCGTCGAGCAGCAGATCCGTCTCCGGCAGGTGATCCAGCGGGAGCGGCGCCGGGTGATTCGGGAAACCCTTGCGGCCTGGGGCGGCTTGATGGGGTCGGGGGCGCTGGCAGCGGGGGCGGCCTACTATTTCGACGCGGTCGGCTTGTTCATGCAGTTGTTTCCGGGCGGCCTTGGCCAGACGGATTCGTACCGGTCCGCCTTCTTTCATCAGCCGCTTACGTCGTGGCTCCCGTTGGCCGGCGGCATTGCCGTGGCAGGATTTCTTGCGCTTCTCGGCGGAGCAGTGGTCGCCAATCTTCCGCGGAACCGCCCCCTTACCTAGCACCTCTGATTCTTCCTGTGCCGAAGCGGGCGCCGGCACGGCCCTTCGCAGATGATGCCTCACATATTCCCTTGCTATACTTACGCTTTTCGGCGGCCTGCGGCGAGTCGGGAGGCAGGCCCCAAAGACAGACCGCGAGAAAGGAAATGCTTGCATGGCGGTGAAGTTTGAATGTCCACGTTGCAAGCGCCGCTTTACGGATTGGGGCGCGGAGCGCTTGGGCTATCTCTGCCCGAATGACGGCCATTGCCCCCCGGGAGGCGGCGGCGAAGATGCGATTGAATTGGTCCGGCTGGGGTCTTCGGAAGACGCCTCGGCTCCGAAGACAGCCCGTAAACCGACCCTGCGGCGCCAGCAAAAGGCGGTCGCGGCCATACCCGCGGCTCCGCAAGAGGAAGAAGAATCGTTCGTCAGCCTTGACAGTGAGGAAGATGCGGACAGCAGCGGGGATCTGGAAGTATCGGACGATGATGACGATGAACAGCCGCCTTTCGATGTCGACGACGCGGACAGTTCCGATGGCGACACGGAGGACGATAGCGCGGATGACAGCGCCGATGCAGGCGAAAGCAGCGACGATGCGCCTGCAGCCAGCAGTGAAAAGGAAGAGGACGATTAGGCGGGTCCGCGCTGGCTGACGAATTTGCGCCGCTTTGAATGAGAGCGCCGCCACGCCCAAGGCTTGGCGGCGCTCGTTTTCACGAGAAGTGACTGTTGGTGTTTGGGCTCTGCTAGCCTTCCAGATTCATGACGCTGTGGCCGTGCTGATTGAACTTCGGAGCAGGGGGCGGGGCATCAGCCTTGCCAGCCTCGGTATTGCGAAATACTTCCTGCCAGGTATCGCGAAAGCCCACGAGATGGTCGATGCATTCGTCCATAGCGTCGACTTCCTTTTTGATGTTGGCCGTGATGAGCCGATGATGGATGTACTCGTAGGTTCGGTCGAGGTTTCGCGCGATGTCGCCGCCGGCTTCGATGTTGAGCGAAGCCCGCAGTTCGGCGACGATGTCTTGCGCCTTGATGAGGGCCTTATGGACCCGCATGACATCGAGCGGTTCGAGGCCGCGCTTGGCTTCCTCGACGCATTGCACGGCACGGCTGAACAGCATCACGATAAGTTTGCCTTGTGAGGCCGTCTCGACATTGGTGCGTTGATATGCCTTAAAGTCCGACATTGATGAATACATGATGCACATCACCCTCCGTGGTTCGGTTGCATGTGCGCCCTTGCGGCGCGGGTTGAGCTGTCCTGCCCTCGAGCACTAGATGAGGCTCGGCGTGCCGAGACTTGCCAGCGCCGCCCCTTGAGACTGGAAACTTGCTGTAAGCTGCTCCAGTTGTGCGAACTCTTGGCGCAGGCGTTCTTCACGCAGCACCAGCCGGTCTTCAATCCTGTCGATCGAGTCCTGCAGCGACTCGATTTGCCTGTCGATCGAGCCATTGGCTTCGGTGCGATCGGTCAAAATGCCGCCGAATCCGGACACTTCTTCGAGGTATTCTTCCAGCTGATTCGCCACGCCGTCGCCGGCCGCATTGGTGAACAGTGAAGCAACCGCGTTGGGATTATCTTGGAGCAACTCTCTTAGCGCATCCTCATCGATTTGCAATTCGAAATCCTGCCCGACAGTGAACCCATCGCCTGTGTTGAACCCGGCAGTAATCAGATTGCTCACGCTGCCCGTTGCTCCGCCGACATCTGAGAAGATGATGGAAAGGAGGCGCGACTCGATGCTTCGGACGGTGCTGTCGCCCGAGAACACGCCTTCCTCCGGAGAGGTCAGACGGCGAATCTCGTTGACGGCGCTGTTGAACTGGTCGAGAAATCCTTGCAGGTTTTCGATGACGGCGTCCGTGTCGTCGGCGACAGTAATCGTGGTCGTGCCCGTGGACGTGAAATCGAAGCTAAGGCCGAGCGCATCATCTTCGAAGGAATTCGTGTTCGAGACTCGCGGCGTGCCGTCGATGGAAAACTGTGCATCGCTGCCGGTGGTCTGCGCCGCGGTCGTGAGGTTCGCCACATCGAGAAAATTGCTCGTGCCCGACTGAAAGCTGATTTGGCGGCTGCCGAGGTTGTCGGCCACCAGGCGAATCTGGTCTTCTCCGGCAACGAAGCTCGCGGTCACCCCCGCGTCGGATTGATTGATGCGCTCAATTACGTCGGCGAGACTGTCGGTGGCTGGGTCGACGTTGATGAAGGTGCCATTGATGCGGAAACTTCCCGCAGTTACAGCGCCGCCCGCGAAGTTGCCTGCAGAGAGGAGCGCCGAGGCGTCGGTGCTGCCGAGCCGGTTCTCGCCATTGACGACGGTAGACCCGCTGCCGCCGGTTTCTTGCAGCGCCCCTGTGAGACCCAGCACGTCCAGAATGTTGCTCGTATCCGAAGCGCCGCCCAAATTGATGAAGCCCGTATCGCCCGGCGTACTGTTTTCGAGGACAACGCGATCGTTGGCAGAATCGAAGCTGGCTGTAACGCCGGCGCCGCTGCTGTTGATGGCATTGATGATGTCATTCAAGCTGTCTGTAGCGGGGTCCACTGAAAAGGTTTCGCCGTTGATGGTGAAGTCGCCGGCTTCTATGGTAGCGGCGATGCCGCTGCTGTCCAGCGCTGCGTTGGGGTCGATAGACGCTGACAGGGCGGCCCCGCTCGTAGCCACTGAGGCCGTTGCCAATTGCGTCACGTCGACCGTCACCGTGCCCCGGAACGGCGCGGGACTCGAAATAGAAGCCGTGGCCACGGAATCGTCGCTGGACGTCAAGGCAAACTGCTGGAACTGGTTGCCGAAGCGGAAATCTTGCGCGGCGGTGCGCAGGCCCTCGAGTTGCTGGATGAACTCTTCGAGATTGCCGCGCTCATTCTCGAGGGTGTCGATTTGGTCTTGGAGGCGGAATATGGGCTGACGTTCGATCGCAAGGAGCTGATCGATGAGCGCGTTGCTGTCGAGCCCGCTTACAAGTCCACCTATACTGAAGCCACCCATACCGGAACGCCTTTCCCTGGCCTATCGCTCTTCGTCGATGATGAGGCCGACGACGTCAGCGATGCGCTGCGCAGCTGCAAGCAACTCTTCGGGCGGGACCTGGCGAATGACTTGTTGCGTCTCCTGGTCCACGATTTGGGTGATGACGCGGTTGGTGCTCGTGTCGATTTCGATGCTGATGCCGCGGTTGATCGCGGTGAGCACGCCGCCAAAGCCCTCGGCAATCTCAATCAATTCCTCGTTCGAGAAATCCTCGGGGCGGAGGGCGGGCTGTTGGCGCTCGCCTTCAGGAACGTTGCCGCGTTGCTGCCCGTTTTGACCGGGCAAAACGGCGTTGACGCCCGGAATCGCCGATACCGGATCCACGCGCGGGGTCAAGCCCTGAATGCTGAGGTTCCCATTGGCCATGGTACTTCTCCCGTGATGACGCTGAGCGTCCCTTACAGTTCCTCGCTGTCGATTATCGGCAGCTTGCGGCTAAACCTTTAGCGGAGAATGAGAGAAAATTTTTGACGGCACTACCGTTGCGCGCGCGGCTATTGCTGTTCCTATCGGCATAAGCAGCCGGGGAATTGAGCGCCTAGGTATTTCGGCACAAATGCAATGAAGCCGCGGCGCGCACATAGCGGCCGCGGCCTCGTAAGTTATTGCTGCAATTGGGCTTGGCTAGCTGATGAGCGACGACAGATTGAGGATGGGCATAAACAAGGCAATGACGATGCCGCCCACGATAATGCCCATGATCATGATGAGGATCGGCTCGATGAGGCTCGTAAGGCCATCGACCGCTGCCCTCACTTCGCTGTCGTAGAAGTCGGAAATCTTGCCCAGCATCTGCTCGAGCGCACCGGTTTTTTCGCCGACGCCGATCATGCGGGTGACCATGGCGGGGAATTCGCCGCTTCGGGCAAGGGGGTCGGCCAAGGTCTCACCGTTGCGCACGCTGTCATTGGCTTTGCGGATGACGCGCGCAAACACCTCATTGCCTGAGGTGCGCTCGGCGATTTCGAGCGCGCCGAGGATGGCCACGCCGCTCTTCGTCAGGGTGCTCAGCGTCCGCGTGAAGCGGCTGATCGCGACTTTCCGCAAGAGGCTTCCAAAGACGGGCGTGCGCAGAAAGAGGGCGTCGGTGTTGTAGTGCCCGCTTTCAGTGCTGCGGTAGAAGCGGAACGCCACGACAATGCCGATTAGGACCCCGAGTATGGCAAGCGCTTGCAGGCTCCACATGTAGTTGCTGATGCCGATTAGGATCTGGGTTGGCATGGGAAGGGGCGCATCGCCGAAGTTCTTGAAGATCTCTTCGAAGCGGGGCACGACCCAGATAAGCAAGCCGACCGTAATGAGAATGATGAGGCTAAGCGCCATGATGGGATACATCATGGCGGAGCGTACCTTGCGCTTCAGTTCTTCCATGGCCTCAAGATATTCGGCCAACTGCACGAGCACGCCGTCAAGGTCGCCGGAGGCTTCACCCGCGCGAACCATGCTCACATAGAGGTCGGAGAAGATACGCGGATACCGCTTAAGCGCCTCGGAAAAAGTCTCGCCTGCTTCGACATTTTGCGCGATGTCTTGGACGACCTTCTGAAACCGCACATCTTCTGTTTGCTCGCCCAGGATGTCGAGCCCCTGAAGGAGCGGCAGGCCGCTGTCGATGATGGTCGCCAACTGGCGCGTGAAGATCAGCAGCTCGTGGCTCTTGACCTTGGCGCGGCTGCCGCCGCTGCTGGTGGCGCCCATCTCCTGTATCTTGTCGGGGGTGAGGCCGCGGCGCTGCAGGGCCTGCATGAGCGCTTGGCGGTTTTCCGCGGACAAGGTGCCGGTCTGTTTCTTGCCGTCGCGCGCGCGGGCGACGTACGTGTAGGTCGGCATGAGTGTGGTCTCCTCTTACCGTGCCGGTTGTAACCGTGTGCGCCGCTTTCCCCCTGGGCGCAGCGTAAGTCCCGGCGGTGCGTCCGGCCCTCGCGGACCACCGCTTCACTTCGTTGCGAAGTATACCAGATATTCCCGAAACGTGCCGGGACTCAGGGGTGACGCAGAACAGCATCCGGAGTATAGTAAGGAAAGGGGTGGAGCGTTCGCTGGCAGGGCAGACGCGCGCTGAGGACAATCTACGTGGACGAGGAGGGGAGCCGCATGATGCGCATTGGTGGCGTGCTTATGCTTGTTGCGGCCGGTTTGCTGTTGACAGGCTGTCCATGGTTGTTGCCTGGGAGAGACGTAGCCTTTCGCAGCGCCGACCTGGGCGCAGGCCTGGGCGCGGGCTTTCGGGATCTCGCGCCGCCCGCGCCGGATTTCGTAGACAGCCCGCAGGAAGAAGCCCCAGAGCGGGAGGTAGTCGAACCGGACATCATCCGGCAGCAGGGCGATACGCTCTACATTCTCAACCAGTTTCGCGGCCTCTTGGCCATT
>CAZLBS010000261.1:0-5905 GCA_964557505.1 uncultured Nitrospiraceae bacterium
TGGCGGCGCTTGCTGTGGCGATGTTGGCGCTCATGATGCCGCCGACGATGCGTGTGGCGGCAAGCACCCAGAACTGGGCCGCGAAAAACCAGAGCACATACGACAGCGTAATGCCCACGAGACAGCCGACCAGGACGGGGCGGCGCCCGAAGCGGTCGGAGAGTTTGCCGGCAAACGGCGCAGCCGCGAATTGCAGCAGCGAAAAGGCCGAGCCCAGAATGCCGCCAAAGAGCGCGGCATCTTGCAGGGCGGATGCATCCGCGCCGGAAGCCGAGCGTACGCTGCCGATGACCTGCATCAAGAGCGCCATCAGCCCGCCTTCCGCGGCGGAATCCATGTAGTACGCGAGCATGCTTGGGAACAGCGGCAGGATGATCGAGAAGCCTACGAGGTCCATGAACACGGTAAGGAAAACCGCACGCATGGCGCGCCGCTTCGTGGGATCTTCGGGTGCACCTGCTTCCTCAGTCACGGACGGGATTGAATCCTTGTGTGGGCACGGGGACAAAAATCGGCCGGTCTGCCGCCCTCATGGCAAACGCATTATGCTACAGGGGCCATCCTTGCCTGGCAACTTGATGCCAGCACGCATCCTCCCGGCAGGCCAGGCGACGTTCTGCGCGCGTGGCAAGTGACAATCTTTGTCACTTCACGCCCAAGCACGACATCCAACATACCCCTTACGATGGCAGTGTTTTTCTGGAGTCTTGCGGCTAAGTCCGTGCGGCTATGTTGGTTGAAGCTGTGCGGAAATGATTGGCGCCCCGGCTGCACAAGGGGAAGGCACAACACGCAAATGAGCGTCGCGGGGTGGCCGGGGCGCTAGAAAACAGGGCAGACAACGAGGAGACAGGCTCATGAACAAGAAATCTGGTTTCACGCTTATCGAGTTGATGATTGTGGTCGCGATTATCGCCATCATTGCGGCGATCGCTATCCCGAGCTTGCTGCGTTCGCGCATCGCGGCAAACGAAGCGGCGGCCATCGGCTCCTGCCGTCAGATCATGACGGGTCAGGTCAGCTATCAGGCAGCGGTCTTCAAGGACGGCAACAACGATGGTCTTGGCGACTTCGCGACCTTGGCCGAGTTGGGCGATCCGCTGGCCGACGGCACGGAAGGCTACATCGACGAAGTGCTTGCTGCTGGTCAGAAGCAGGGCTTCACGTTCGGCCCGGTCGTTCTGACGGCTGGCGCGGCTGGTACGGCGCCGGCGTATGACCTTCCGGTAACCCCGCAGGTTGTGGGCACCACGGGTATCCGCCACTTCTGGGCCGATGAAACGGGCGTGCTCCGCTTCGAAAGCAACGCGGTCGCGACCGATGCGAGCCCGCCGGTACAATAAACATGAGCCCTCCGGGGCCACCTGCTGAACGAACCACACGCCCCCGGCTGGCCGCTCAGGCCCGCCGGGGGCGCTGCGTTTCGAGCAAGGCTGGGGGACTCTGTCATGCCGCGGCAATGCAAGCAAGGATCCCAAGCGTTTCGGCATACGCGGCTCGCCGCTAACACAGAATTAAATGGACATGGGCGGTCGCCGCCGATAGAATACAGAGAAGGCGAGAGTCGTCCGATTGTCTTTGCGGAAGGACATTGGATAGCAGACAGCAACGCTGCGCTTCGCCCCGAGAAGCGGCACAAGGAATGTGGAGCCATGACAACCGGACCGCAGGAGCGGCATGGGGCAGACCGGGCCGAGACCGGCGCGGTGTTGCGTCATCAAGAGCATCTGGCCCAGGAGTGGGGCCGCCATGTCGAGTACGATGAGGCGGCTAACGACTGGCAGCGGCACTATGCCGTGAAGTGGCGCAACGAACGCCTTGCGCGCCTGCTCGAACGCCAGCGTGAGGAGATTCAGCGCCACAAGTGGATCGAATCCGAAAAGGCCCGGCGCGATTTAGGGCGCGACGCCGTGATGGATTGGATTCAGCGGTATGCCGCGGCGTGGCGTTCGTGGTATCAAGAGCACGAGGAGCCGCCCCCGCCCGAGGCGGTCTACGAAGACCGCACGCCCTGAATACGTCCGCTCGCAATGTCGATAGCTGCGCAATGTTCTTTGCTTAGCAATACGGATTGCGGCAGCGTGCATGCCACAGCCTTTCTGTCTTTCGAGCCCTAATGCCGCGGCTCAGCAACCTTGTCCCGGCGCAACTGCGGTTCACATAAATCGTTTTGCCGCCAAGATGCGCTCGGCAAATGCACGAAAGACACCGGATCCCCCTGGCACGTCGAGCACCACGTCGGCGGCGGCGCGTGCCTCTGGCGCGGCGTCGGATGGGCAGGCACTAACGCCTGCCGCGCGCATGGCTTCGACATCGTTCAGGTCGTCGCCGAGGTATGCCATCTCCGTCAGCGGAATGCCTCGTTTCGCGGCGATGTGCTCGAGGACGCTGCGTTTATCGAGGACGCCCTGGTGGAGTTCATCGGCCTGAAGCTTGGCCGCGCGGCGGGTGTTGAGTTCGCGCGACTCCTGCGTGACGATCCCCGTGAGCAGGCCGGCGCTTCGCAGCAACTCGAAGGCCTTTCCATCGCGCGTGTGGAAGCGCTTCAGCTCGTCGCCTTGCTCGCTGTAATACATGCCCGAATCCGTTAAGCAGCCGTCGACGTCGGTGGCGACGAACCGCACGGCTTGAAGCCGTTCGGCGAGCGTTCCAAGGCAGCGGCGCACGCGGCGCTGCATCAGTCCTTCCATGATGAGCCAGTCGGCATGGCCGTCCATTTCAAAGTAGGTGTCCTCAGGCATTTCGACAAGGCCAATGGAGCCGCTTATCCGGCAGCGGCTTTCGAGCAGCCGTTCCCTCCGGGCGACATAGAAGGCCCCATTCTCGACCAGGAAGCCGTCGAAGTCTTGCCGCCTCGGACGTGCCTGCGGGTCATAGTTCAAAGGGCGCGCTGTGCCCGCCTCCGCCTCCCAAATGAAGCGCCGCTGGCGGACCGCCGAAAGGACGCTGTCGTAGCGCCCGCTCGCAACCATGCCGACCCCTTCGGATAATGGTTCGGGCTGGAGGAGCGGCGAGGTTGCCTGCAAGAGCGCGATGATGGGCGCGTCATGACGCTCAGCGAATTCGAGGAGGGCCGATTCCGTCGAGGCTGTGTCGGTTGCCGTATGCGCCCCGCGGCCGATGACCTGCACTTTACTCAGGCCGAGACCCCGTGCGGTCTGTGCGATGGCATCGTCCTCTGTAGCCACGTAGATGGCTTCTATGGCTTCGCAGGCCTGAGCGGCCTGGCACACCCAGTAAAGCAGCGGCTTGCCGAAGAAAGGGCGGATGTTCTTGCCGGGGATTCCGCGGCTCCCGCCACGCACCGGCACGAAGGCTGCGCAATGTTGTTGAGAGGCTTTACCCATTGGTAAAAGGCTAGCAGAAAGCAGTCTGCGCGCGCCGCGATGGGGCTGCCCGGGGCGGCATGGGGTATGGGCGCCGCCCCGGGCTTGGGCTGGGGTGTGAAGGGCAAGATGAATATGCCGTTAAGTCTATTGCGCTAGTAATCCCTGTAGCGTGGCGCGGGTTTCATGATGAGGGCTGCGGCGACATAGGCGGCGCCGGCAGGCCAAAAACCCGTGACCAAAAACGCGATGCATACAAGCAGGCGAATCCAGCCGGCCTGCAAGTCCCAGTGCTCGGCAATGCCGCCACACACCCCGAACAGCCAGCCGTTGCGCGAGCGGTACAATCCGCTGCTGCTTCCGGTTACGCCGTGTTCATACGAATAGCTGTACGACATGAAGAAGTTCCTTTCTGCTTCGCTAAGGCGCACGGGCGTTAAACAAGCCAGAGGTGGGCGGGCAGTCAGAGAGGGACCGGCGTGGAACCGCGCCGGCGTGCCTTCATCATGGCCAATTCTTGGTCGATGGCCACAGACTGCTCCAGTTCTTCGAGCGCGCACAGGGCCGTTGGGCGCCCGGGCCGCCGTTCCTGTGCAGCGGACGCGTTCACAGGGTCCAGGTCCAAGTGTCCGGATGTTTCCGCCCAGCGAATGTGATGCTGAACGCGAAGATGATGAACCGCGCCGCGGTGCCGCTCGACGAGCATCCGCCTGCGCTCCGTCATTGCTCGAAGCGCCTGGGTGATTTCATGCGATTCGGCTTCGAGTGACGCGGATGCGCTGTCGAGCCTGGCTTGTTCTGACTCAAGCGCCGCCCGTGCTTTCAGATAGCGCCGCTTTTCCCGGAGCGCTTCCCGCGCAAGGGCGTCACGGCCGTGCGCTGCCGCCAGTGCAGCCCGGTCTTGCCAACGGCGTTCAGCCTCACGCGCAGCTTGCAGCTGGATGCCGGCCCTTCGCATCGAGGCGCGGACCTCAGCTTGAGCGTTGCGTATGCCTCGGAGGGCCGACTCTAGTTCGGACTGAATAGCCGCGATGGATGCGCCGGGATCCCCGGCATGCGTGTTTGGATGCGTTCCCACAATCCGGCCTCCTCTCGCACGGGGTGCGAGCCGCTGGGCCGAGTCTGTCCACGCTTCTCAGGTGTATGCTGTAGAAACTAGACAGCTTGGCCTGTGACTGCCTCATGCCAGCCGCCCGCGTGTGCGGGGGCTTGTGGGGAACACCAACCATGCGGCGCGACGACAGCCGGCGTGTGCATGAGTCCCGCTGGCTGCGCGGTTGCCGGATCGCGTGGAGCCGTCAACAGTGCGGCGAGCAGCACGCGGCTCATCGCGCGAGAGACGTCGGGGTTTTCCGGCACATGAAGGCCGGTAACGAAGTCGGCTCCGCCCGCGCGCCCGCGCGACCAGACAACGGTGGCGGGCACTGTGACGCTCTTGCCGCCATGCACCGGCAGCGTCAACGTGACCTGACGCCCTGGCCGGTGGTACTGCCGCAGGGCTACGGTCACGCCGCCACGGCCAACATTGATGCAGCGGCCCAGGCCATTGCCCAGGCTGACAGAGTCCACCCGCACCGTGCCTTCCAAAGGCACCCGGGTGAAGCGCCGCCGCTCATGTCCGAATCCGTGGTTGGTTGTTGCAGCCATTATGCCGGCCCTCGCGATCTTGGTTGATGCCCCATCTGGCTGACCACTCGCAGCAGTCGTGCCAAGCGGGGAAGGGGAAGGTACTTCTACGCCTTACAACCCCGCTATGCGTACAATAGTTCCCAACGCCCGCTATGCTTTGGCGCCTTGAACCAACTGTTGGCTAATATCACCCGTGCGTAAAAGTAGTAGCGGAACTTCAGGGGCGCGGTTACGTGAGCGGCGATGAGGCGCGGCGAGAACGAACGCAGCAGCAGGACGCGCTGGGCGAGAGCGAGGCGTTCTTATCCTTTCAGGAGCGCCTCAGCCGCGTCGCTCGGGTTGATCGTCCGGTTTTGCTCATCGGGGAGCGGGGCACGGGCAAGGAACTGGCGGCGAGCCGCTTGCACTTTCTGTCTCAGCGCTGGCGCGAGCCGCTGGTTGCGCTCAACTGCGCCGCCCTCTCGCCGACCCTCATCGAGGCGGAACTCTTCGGGCATGAGGCCGGGGCGTTCACAGGGGCGCAGCGCATGCGCCATGGCCGCTTCGAAGCGGCGGAGGATGGCACTCTTTTTCTAGATGAAATAGGGAACATCCCGATACAGGCGCAGGAGAAGATTCTGCGCGTCGTGGAATACGGCCGCTTCGAACGGGTGGGCGGGTCGCAGCCGGTGGAGGTCGACGTGCGCATCATCGGGGCGACCAACGCCGACCTGCCATCCCTTGCCGACAGCGGGCGCTTCATGCGCGACCTGCTCGACCGGCTCAGCTTCGAGGTGCTGTTTCTCCCGCCCTTGCGCGAGCGGCGGGAAGATATCGTGCTGCTCGGCAATCACTTCGCCGCGCGAATGTCCGTCGAGCTAGGCTGGCCCCAGGTCCCTGAGATAACCGACGCCGCCGCGGCCAATCTCGAGGATTACCCCTGGCCCAGCAACGTCCGCGAACTCAAAAAC
>CAZLBS010000262.1:0-5247 GCA_964557505.1 uncultured Nitrospiraceae bacterium
GAAACGGCTTCGCGGATTCTCCCCATTGCATGCAACGCCTGCGGTAGGTTCGCAGCCAGATGATGATGCGCTCGAAGACGCCGCCTGCCCTTCAGACTGCGCGGTGGATCAGCGATGCAATCACCAGGCAGCCGCGTTGAGAATCGGTGAGTGCAAACATGAAACGCAGACGACGCGACAACCCAGCAAGAGTTTGGGATAGGCGCTAGGCTTCTTGGGTTTCGAGCGGCGGATACTCGCGCGTCTTTGCGAAGGGATTCGCCCACACCTGCTCCGCCAAGCCAATGGCTAGAATGCGGTATTTGCTGATGCGCGGGTTGGGCTCTTGACCGCCGGCCATGCGGCGCATTTGATGGTTGTACCAGAACGACTGCAGCATGTCGTCGAACAGCCGGATGCCCGTTTCGATGACCAGCGGGGCCGCGCGTTCCTTCGTGCCCCGGAGCAGTTCGTTGCACAGGTCCGGCTCGACGCATAGCGGCCGCGCCAAGCCCGCGATGTCGATGGCGCCGCGGCTGCGATCTTGCGGTTGAATCGCTTCGGCCATGCCATGGGCGGTGCGGAAGCCGCCGGTCAACATCAGCGGGATGCCCGAAACGCCGCGCACTTTCTCTGCATACTCCAGAAAGAATGCCTCGCGGTCGCGGGTGCTTTGCTTTCGGCTCATCATTGCCGGGTTTTCGTAGTTGCCGCCGCTGATTTCCAGCAGGTCGACACTGGCTTCCTCGAGCGCCCGGACGACTTCGAGTGATTCTTCTTCGCTGAAGCCGCCCCGCTGAAAATCGGCACTGTTCAGCTTGACGCTAATGGGAAAGGCAGGCCCCACGCGCTCGCGCGTCTCGCGGACGATGCTCAGGAGAAAGCGCATGCGGTTCTCGAGGCTGCCGCCCCATTCGTCGGTGCGTTTGTTGGTAAGGGGCGAGAGGAACTGGCTGTTGAGGTAGCCGTGCGCCGCGTGGATCTGGATGCCGCTAAAGCCGGCCTTTTGGGCAATCGCCGCGGTGTTGGCAAACCGCTTGATCGTCTCATGAATCTCGGGCACGGATAAGGGCCGCGGCTTGGCAAAGATGGGTTTGAGGCCCGCCCGCTCGAAGCCGACGTCGGATGGGATGACCGGTTGCTTGGTTACTTTCTTGGGCGACTGACGCCCGGCGTGGCTGATCTGCATCCAGAGTTGGCTGCCGTGTGCCTGCGCGCGCGCGGCAATTTCCGTCAGCAGGCCGAGGTCGCGCTCATCTTCCACCGCAATGTTGCGTGCGTTTTCCATGCATACGCGGTCGACCATCACGTTGCCGGTGAGCAAGATGCCCGCGCCGCCCTGGCCCCAGCGCTCATAGAGGCGCAGATGGCGCTCATTGGGGGCATTGGTCCGCGGGTCCGCCATCTGTTCGGTCATCGCCGCTTTGCAGAGGCGGTTCGGCACGGTTTGCCCGCAGGGCAGCGTCAGCGGTTTCGCGAGCACTTCAGACGCGGTAGGCATGGTCATGGCTGCAGTCCTCCCGCACGGGCGCTAAACACCCCGTGGCCTGGGCGGAAGGTTAACAGTTTTTCGAAAACTGATACAGCTTGGAGGCGAGAATGCGGTAGACCTCGGCGTTCCACACGAGCCCGCAGTGGCTGCCGCTCACCCGAATATCGAGCGAGCGATCGTCATGCCGGCAGAGGTTGTAGTCCACCACGCCGTCGCCCTTCGTGTAGATGGCGAGTTGTTGGACATCCTCGGGGAAGTCGCCGCGCCACGAACAGGCAAAGCCGCAGGCGCAGGCGCTGGTGTAGCAATCCTTGGAATGCGGATGGCGCGGCGCGAGCCGCAAGTGACGCAGGCTGTGAATCTTGGTATGCACGAGTTTGCTCATGCCCAAGACGAACGGATGCGCCCGCACGCCCCGGAAGGGCGATGCCATCGTCGATACCGAGGCGACGAGGTCTGGACGGAAGGAGGCCGCGACGCGCGACAGCACGCCGCCAAAACTATGGCCGACCATGTGCACTTTGCAGCCCGTTTCGTGGTGAGCTTCCACCACCGTGCGGAGGAGGTGCTGCACGAGAACGTTCGGGCAATCGCTGTTGTGGCCGATGTTGGAGTAATACGGCTTATAGCCGATGCGCTTCAGCCACCGGTGCATCTCGAAGAGATACAGGTCGTTCGCGAAAAATCCCGGCACCAAGATGACGGGAGCGCCGTTGCCATGCGGGATGCCCATGCCGTAGTACTGCGGACTCAGGCGCAGCTGCATCCATTCCACCCCGAGGGTCCACTCGCGCCACAACGGCAGATTGTGAGGCATCAACTCCTCGATTTCGAGATAGCTGCCCCGCGTGCGCAACGTATCCGTCTTCTGGCTGGGTGTATCGAGGGTGCGCGGCCGAAAGACCGAGCTGCTGTGCATGCGCGATTCCGCCCGGGCATTCGCCGGGTGCACCGAAACGGGACCGCTTTCGTTGCCGGCGTGCGTGCGCGGGGCCCGGGCGCTGTGAAACGTGGAAGAGGGCCGCTGCTCGTACTTGCGGATGCGATTGAGCCGCGCCGTGCGGCGGGCCGTACTGGTGCGCGTTACCGCCGACACCGCGGCGGGCTTGTGCTTCCGGCGTGGACTGCTCACAGGCCTGGCGTCATCCCGCCGCAAGCCGATTGGACCGGCGGTCTGGCGGGTGTACGCCCGCTTCACCCGGGATGCGCCTGAGTCGGAATGCCCCGGCTCCGTCATGCGCGGCATGTCATGGCTCCGTGTCTTCAATCGTCGGCTCCTATGTCTAACTCTAACACGTTCTAAATGGCGAGTCAACCTGCGGTCGCTCCGAAAACAACGCACGATTTCTCGAAAGGCTGCAAGCCCCGCGCTCCTCTGACGGCCATTTAGTCCGCCAACACCGCATACGCCGGCTGAAGGTTAGGGGGGCTAAGGCGCCGCGGATTCGAGTTATCTACCCCATTCTCCGAGTAAAGTCAAGCGGCATTTTGGCCTGTCGAGCGGGCACGCGGCGGAGCGCGGCAATGCGTGCGTTTACCGGTCTCGCACCCCCATGGCGGGGGCTTCGGGCCTTGCGATATACTACGCGTATCGAAGCCCTGCGTTGCGCCCGCATGCATGGCCGAACGTCTTGGGGATGGTTCGGAAGCGGCGCCAGGCGCTATCGCACGGCCACGCGCGAACGGAGGGATGCTGTATGCCCTATGCGGAAATGAAGCGCCGCCTTAGCCCGATGGACGCCTCGTTCTTGTATTTGGAACGGGACAACATGCCGATGCATGTGGGGGCTGTGCAGACGTTCGAAGGGCGGCTCAATACGCGGCAGTTTGCCAAGATGCTCTCGGAAAAGCTGCCGCTCGTGCCGCGCTATTTGCAACGCGTTGTGCCGGCTCCCCTGAACCTCGGCCATCCCACCTGGGAATTCGACCCAGATTTCGATATCAACAACCACATCTTCGAAGTCAAACTGTCGAAGCCCGGCAGCATCGACCAGTTGCACCGTGTTGCCGAGCGCCTGATGGAGGAACCGCTCGACCGCAAAAAGCCGCTCTGGGACTTGCACGTGGTACACGGTTTGGAAGGCAACCGGACGGGCTTGGTGTCGCGCGTGCACCATTGCATGGTGGATGGCATCGCGGGGGTGGCGCTCATGTTCGTGCTGCTCGATACGGCGCCCGATACGCCCAAATACAAGGGCGAGAAGCTTGAGCCGCCGCCGATGCCGCCGAACATGCTGCGTGCGTATGAGGCCTTATGGGACTCGGCGATCGACGGGCTCGAACATTGGACGCGCCTCATCAACGAGGTGCAGACCTACGGCGCGAAGAATGGCCATGACAAGGGCCACATGATCCCAGCGCTGAAGGAGTGGAGCAGCACCATGGGCGGCCTGCTGTCGCCCATCAAGCGCATGCCGTTCAATCAGCCCTTCTCGGGCGGGCGCCGCCTGGCCTTCGGGGAGTTCCCGTTTGCGGAGGCGCGCGCCATTCGCAAGGCGCTCGGCGGCACCTTCAATGACGTGTGCCTGACGATGCTCGCCGGCGCCATGCGCTGTTACTTGGAAGACCACGACTTCCCGGCCACCCGCGAGGATCTGCGGGTCATGATGCCGGCAAGCCTGCGGAAGGAAGATGCCCGCGGACAGCTCGGCAACGAGATTTCGTTTGTTCCCGTGCACGTTCCACTCGATCGCAGCGACCCAGTGGAACGGCTTCAAGCCATCCATCAGATTACGGAAGTGATCAAGCACGAGCGGGTGGCGGACTCGATCGGGCTGATGTTCAAGGTCTTGCAAGGGACGCAGGCGACATTTCAAAAGGCCTTCATCGATGCTTCCGTGTCCCCTACAGGTCAGTCGGTCTTGTCGGCCCTGAGTCAAGTGCCGCCGCTGCATTGCATCTGCACCAACATCCCGGGGCCGCAGATTCCGCTTTACACCTTGGGGCATCGCTTGTTGTCTCACCATGCCCTGGTGCCCGTTGCTTTGGAGATGGGCATTACCATCGCGATCACGACGTACGACCAGCGCATGTATGTGACCCTCATTGCCGACACCAATTGCGCGCCCGACATCGATAAGCTGCTGGCGTACATGCGCGAGGAATTCGAAGAACTGCGCCACCGGGCGGAAGTGCAAGAGCGCGAACCGGTTGACATTCCACCGGTCACCATTCGCCGCGCCAAATCCGTGCCGCGCAAGCAAGCCCCTGCCCGTCCAGCCGCGCGCAGTGCCCGTCACCGGCATTAGCGGAATGGAGGATATGCTTCGCCGCCGAAGCAACAGCAACGGCGTAGATTGAACGTATGAAGAAAAACGAGAAGCCGGGGCGTTCTCGCTGAAGAGAAGCCCCGGCTCAATATCGTCAACTCGCGGACAGAAGCGGCTTTGCACCCTCCTCGCCGCGAGGTTGTTTTAGAAGCCCTGGACTTGGGGTTCCAGGGCCTCCGCGGAAGGAGAAACGCCACATGTGGCGCTGACCATCCTTAGTTTAACACGCGCCCACCCGAAACGCAAGGCCTTTCCGCTGCACGGCAGCCGGCTCTTTTTGCAGCGTAAAGCGTTATGGATGAGCAGGTTACAAAAACGGTGAGGCCTTTCGAGCACTCACTCATGGGAGTGCGGCGAGCCCGTGGCCGCCACCCGCCGGGCGTGTGGGAGATGCCATCCGGCAGGCGCTTCGAGAGAGACGGAGTCTCTGGCGGCATTCGTTCGCGTGGCCGCTGCCCTTGCTGGATACCGGCAGTGCAACAAGAACGCTGGCACGCTGATGCCTTA
>CAZLBS010000262.1:5257-5900 GCA_964557505.1 uncultured Nitrospiraceae bacterium
GCCTTATGCTCCCGGCGCCGTGGTTGGACCGATACGGACGGATTGGAGCGTGCCTTGGGAGCGATAACGTTTGAGTTGCAGGCGGAAGACCCTGAAACGGGGGCGCGGGCGGGCTTGCTGCATACGCCGCATGGCGTTATCGAGACGCCGGTGTTCATGCCCGTGGGCACGCAGGGCAGCGTAAAGGCGCTCTCGCAGGAAGACCTCGAGGCGCTCGGCGCTCAGATCATTTTGGGCAACGCGTATCACCTGTACCTTAGGCCGGGACTCGATACGCTGGGCACGGCCGGCGGGCTGCACCGCTTCATGGGTTGGGACCGCCCCATCCTCACCGACTCGGGCGGGTTCCAGGTGTTCAGCCTCGCGCAGCTCGCGAAGGTGACGCAGGATGGCGTGACGTTTCAGAGTCATCTCGATGGCTCGCGGCACACCTTCACGCCGGAGCGGGCGATCGACATCCAGCTGGGCATCGGCTCGGACATCATGATGTGCTTCGACGAATGCACGAGTTATCCCGCGACGCATGGGCAGGCGGCGCAATCGATGCGGATGACGCTGGACTGGGCGCAACGCTGCAAGGACCATTGGGCCGCGAGTGGGCGCGATGACAAGCACGCGCTCTTCGGCATCGTGCAAGGCAGTA
>CAZLBS010000263.1:0-239 GCA_964557505.1 uncultured Nitrospiraceae bacterium
CCGCGCTTGGATTATCGCTGTTCGAAGTGAAGAAGACGCTGCCTGCGCCGAGATCGAAATCGACGGCGCCGTCGAACTCACCGGCCGTGTAGACCGTGCCCAATGTATCGACGAAGAGGGCCTGCCCTGCGACATTGCTGCCGGCATCCGGATTGTCGGCGACACTGTAGGCACTCCGCGTCGACCCCTCAGGACTGAGCTGCCAGATGAAATCACGGGTCTGCGACACTTCCGCGGCG
>CAZLBS010000263.1:249-5839 GCA_964557505.1 uncultured Nitrospiraceae bacterium
GGCGTATACGTCGCTATTCGGGATCAGACTAAGGTCATTGGCCGCGGCCGACGAGAATTGCCCTCCGCCCGCAACGCGCACCCACTGCACCTCGAGCGCGCTATCGTACTTCGCCACGAACGCGGCCTGGTCACCCGTCGGCGTCCGTTCAAGCGGGTCGTTGCCGATCGTTGGGCGGTTGAAATCAACCGTCCCCGAGAACGAACCACAGACATACACGCTGCCGTCGCCGTCGATTGCCATTCCGGTAATGGCCTTTGTGCCGCTGCCCTGAATGAGCACGAAAGCCTCGAGCGCGCCATCGGCTCCGCGCTTGATGATGTAGGCGTCTTGCGCATCATTAACGGCCGTCACAAAGGAGGTGCGGTCAGGTGCAGGGTCGATGTCGGCCTGATCTGAGAAGGCGCCGGCCACGTAGATGGCGCCGTCTTGCGAGACGTGCAATGCCGTGGCCGAATCGTCTTGCGGGCCCCCGAGGCTTAGCTGGAAGGGCTGCGCGACAGCCTCATCAGCAAGAACAATGCAAACCAATGCCGCGGCACAAACCGACACGAGGTGCGTTTCCCGAAACATCACGATATTCCTCCACATGTGCTTGACCCGTTTGCATGCTATCACACCAGGGAGATTAGTGAATCTCGTGCCGGATTGGCGGACGTATGGAAATGGGTTAGACGGCGTGGTTGACGGCCGCCATAAAGGCGAGGAAACACGAGGCTTCGAGGCGGGATGTGACTTCTTCGTGCCGGGCGCCGCTCATCATCAGGTCGTTCCAGGCGTTTTGTCCTTCGAAAACCCATGCGCGGTCCACCGACGACAACAGGCCTCGTACGCCGCCGGATACCCAATCGCCGGGCGCCAATTGTTGCGGGAGCGTCCAGGCGGGCTCGGCCACATGAGTGCGCGCATTGCACACCTCGAGCGCTTGCTCAAAAATCCCGGGCCAATGCTCGAGGCCCGCTTCCTGCGAATAGCGCTGCATCTCCGCGACGGCCGTATGCAGTTGCTCGTGTGCTTGCTCGAGGGCCGCATCCGGGGGCGGGGCGTGCCCCTCGAGCCGGGCCGCACATTCAATCAGACGGCACTGGGAATCCTTGATCACCCACAGTTCGGAATGGGTCTCATTGTCGACCTGCACGGCGCACCGTGCCGTCCGGCTGCGGCGGCGTGCCTCGTGCCATTCATCGGCGAGGGGCAAGTGGGGATGAAACACCCACAGCCACAAGCGGTGCTTCTTCCGTTCGAGCAAATCGCGGTACCACGCCGACGCGCCGATGGCATCTTCGTGCGGCGCCTCGCGGCGGTAAGTAAAGCGCGCGCTGTTGAGCGGATTGGCATACCGCTCCGGTTCATATAGGGCTGGCGGCAGCGGCTGTTTGCCAGTCAACACGGCATTGCCCACAGCCGTGAGCAAGCCGCCTTCTGCAATTGGACGATACACCCCCGCGCCCCTCCTTCCAAGTACTCCGGAAAATAGTACCCGGAACGAGTCCTTGCGCGCGAATGCGCCGCCTATGCGGCGGCCTCGGCGGCGGCCTCGCTTACTGCGGCCAGTCCGCCGCGCAATTCGTCGAGCGTTGGCCAGCCGTAGCCAATGCGCATGTAGCGCCGGTCCATCTCGAACCAATGCCCCGGGCCTACAAAGGTCCCGTGCGTTTCATTGAGCACCTGATAGAACCGGTCGATGTTGACGGGCGCATCTTCTTGGATGCGCGGGCAACACACAACGCCCCCCGCGGGCCGCACCCATTCAACCATGGACTGCCCCAGCATCCAGTCATCCAGGATCGAGACCGCTTCATGCAGGTGGGCGTGCCAACGCTGCAGGTGCTGCTCGCGTTCGGCCAATACCCGTGCCGCGATGGTCTCATCCAGCACGGAATTGCAAATGAAGATTTGCTCTTTCGCCGCCAGCAGCGTTTCGAGCAACCGTTCATCGCGCGTGATCATCCAGCCCATGCGAATGCCGGGCAGGCCGTAGCTCTTGCTCATGCTTGATACGCTGATGACCCGTTCACTGAGCGAAGCGCCCATGGGCAGCATGGCATCGTGCGTCAGTTCGCGGTACGTTTCGTCGAGCAGCACATGGCACCCGTGCGATTCTGCCAGCGCGATAATCCGCTCCAACTCGGCCCGCGGCATCACGGCGCCGGTTGGATTGTGCGGCACGGTCAGGCTCACGAGTTTCGTCTCGGCGCGCATGCGCTCGGCCAATGCATCCGCGTGCAGTTGCCAGCCGTCTTCAAAGCGGAGGCGCACATACTCGACATCGGCGCCTATCGCGCGCGGCGTCTCCACGTTGGTCGCGTAATTGGGATGCACCACGAGGCAATGATCCCCCGCCTTCAGCAACGCGGTGTGAATGCAGAAAAGCGCCGCCACGGCCCCCGGGGCCGCCAGTACATGCCCGGGCCCCAGCTCGTCCGCCCCCGCAACAATCTGCTCGCGCAATTCGGGCAGGCCGCGGTGGTCTCCATACCACAGAACCGGGTCGCCCAAGTCGAATCCAAGGTTGGACCACCGCAGATC
Organism: uncultured Nitrospiraceae bacterium; assembly: GCA_964557505.1. Classification (GTDB taxonomy): domain Bacteria; phylum Hydrogenedentota; class Hydrogenedentia; order Hydrogenedentales; family CAZLBS01; genus CAZLBS01. Next base: position 2,779 of record CAZLBS010000263.1, read on the forward strand.
GCGCACCGAACTCTCGGCCAGATTGAAGCGGATGTTCCCATAGCCCACCTCTTCCGGCGACTCCACCTCAATTGGCATGCGGCGGTAATGCATTCAAGGCCCTTCCTCAAAGTGATTGCAGCGATATCGCTCTTTTCAATCAATGCAATCACTATGTATGCCGGCTTCATGGACAGTACGAAACCCAAAAGCGGCAAGAAAGCCAAGGCCGCCAAGCAGCCCAAGCACACAAGCATGACGATACGCCGCCTCGACCCTGCCATCAAACAGCGCCTGCGCGGGCAACAGGAAACGACAGCTCCAACAATCACTCGCCGATTTTCTTGAACACGTCGTCGCCTCGCGTGTCATTCCATTGGACGCTGAAGCCGCGAGCAGCTGCGCTTCAATCAGGGTCCATCTTGTTTTTGTCAGTCTCGCAAGTCATGCCGGGTCCTACGCCAAACACGCTAAGCAGCAGTGGATGATGCCGTTGGGGATGTTTTCGCCCAAGTTGGCGCGGATGGTTTTGGGTTGGGCGAGGGGGCTGTGCATGGCGGCCTCGGCGACACGTTGGAAGACTTCCTCGTCGATCCAGGGGGATGGAGTCTTAGCGCCTTTCCAGGCGAGATAGGCGGCGAGGTGCATGGCGGCGTCTTCGTGTGAGCAGCGCAGGGCCTGGGCGCAGTCTTCGATGCTGGCGCCCTCTTCGTAGAGTTGGCAGGCCTGCTCGCGCGGATAGCCGTTCGAGCGTGGCCGGGGCGCCTTCGCGGGCTCTTCGATGTCGAGGTTTCCGATGGCGGTGTCCTTCGCGGAGGTGCGCCTGGCAGGCGGAGCCGCACCCTGCGCCAGGCCGAGGTAATCGCGAATGATGCTGACGAATTCGTCGCCGTATTGGTTGGCCTTTTTCTCGCCGACGCCATGGCAGCCGAGGAGTTCGTCGTTGGTGGCCGGCTTCACGCGGGCCAGATCGCGCAGGGTGGCATCGCCGAAAATGACATACGCGGGCTTGCCCATTGCACTGGCGATATCGCGCCGCCGGGCGCGCAGCTTTTCGAATAGCTCTCGGTCGACGCCGACCCACGACTCGCCCTTGGCCTTGGCCGATTTCTGCTTGGCGACCTTCTCGCTATAGCTCGGCAAATTGGGCGAGGGCATGTTGCCGCGCAGCAGCGCCATCCCATCCGCGGTCAGCTTGAGGACGTTGTAATCCCCTTCCTTCGCGAGGCAGCCTTCGCCGATCAGCTGATCGAGCCAGGCGCGCACGGCCTTCTTGCCGTAATCGCGCAGCGTGCCATACGCGCCCAGCTTGTCGTGGCCGCGCTCATGAATCCGCGCATCGCTCGCATCGCCGCAGAGCACCGCGCTGAGATAAGCCCCGCCGTAGCGCTCGTCCAGCTCGAGCACGCCCCGCAGCATCTGCTTGCTCACCTCTTGCGAATTCGCCAAGGCCTTGCCGCCGCCGAGGCACACGTCGCACTGCTTGCCGCACTTGCCCCTTTCGAAGGCCTGACCGAAATAGCCCACCAGCTGCGCGTGCCGGCAGGTAAAGCGCTCGCAGTAGTCGTACATATCGCGCAACTTGTCGAGCGCTACGGCGTTGGCCTGCGCATCCTCGCCCTTCATCAAGAATTGCCAGGTATTGAAATCCGCGCCCGAGTAAAACAAATGGCACTCGGCCTCGAGCCCGTCGCGTCCGGCGCGGCCGCTTTCCTGCTGATAATTCTCGAGGGATTTCGGCATGCCCCGGTGAATGACATAGCGCACGTTCGGCTTGTCGATGCCCATGCCGAAGGCCACCGTCGCCACGACAATGCCGCAAGTCTCGCGGATAAAGGCCTCCTGGTTGTCCGCGCGCTCCGCATCGCTCAGCCCGGCGTGATAGGGCCGTGCGGCGTAGCCCTGGGCCGTCAGCGCATCGCACAGCTCATCGACGTCTTTCCGCCGGATGCAATAGATGATGCCCGCCTCGTTCTGATAGCGCTCGATGATCTCACCGGCCTGCGCCAGGAAATCCTTGCGGCGCCGGTGCACGTGGTATTGCAGGTTCATCCGCTCGAACGGGCCGACCAGCGTCTCCGGCTCATGCAGGGTCAGTTGCCGCGCGATGTCCTCGCGCACTTTCGGCGTCGCCGTTGCCGTGTAGGCATGCATCGGGATGCCGTCGAGCGTTTCCTTGAGCACGCGCAGCTCGCGGTATTCCGGCCGGAAGTCATGCCCCCATTCGCTGATGCAATGCGCCTCGTCGATCGCCACAAACGCAGGGCGCACGCGCTGCAGATACTCCATGAACCGCGGCTGCACGATGCGCTCCGGCGCCACATACAGCAGCTTGATGAGCCCCTGCTGCAAATCCGTCCATGTGTCGCGCCGCTCGCGCTCCGTCATCGCGCTGTTCACGCAGGCCGCGTTGATGCCCATCTGGTTCAGCGCGTCTACCTGGTCCTTCATCAGCGAAATAAGCGGCGACACCACCACCGTCAGCCCGTCCGTCAGCGCGGCGGGAAGCTGATAACACAGCGACTTCCCCCCGCCGGTCGGCAGCACCACCACGCTGTCGCGCCCCGACAACACGCAGCCCACGGCCTCCGCCTGCAACGGCCGAAACGACTCATAGCCCCAATACCGCTTCAGCGCCTTCAGGGCGTGGGGATGGTCAAGAAGCACAGCGCTCATGCAGAGAGCATAGCGAAGGGAGTGAAGCGCGATAAAGCACATGCCCCCGGCATGAAGCCCTGATGCCGCGGTTTCTTTGCTATCCCTTTTTACCCTTCAGTGGGAGCAATCACCCAATCAGCACGCCGTGCTAGCGCCCGCTTAACGCTGTTGGTCTTCGGCCCGAAAACGGACCCATGGGCAGGCTCTTCTGGCAGGGGCGTTCGTGCTATGCCTTGGCCGTTCTGCCGCGCATGGCCTGCCGTGATCATGGCCAATGAATACCCCGGAAAGGGGGCTAACACGTCATGAGGTGTCCGGCCGCTTTGTTCAACCACTTCTTCAATCAGCACCGACAACGGTGAGCCATCCCGGCTGTCGTCGAATGCCGCTGAACTCACACGAAAGCCGCCGGCATTCCCATCTG
>CAZLBS010000264.1:0-5832 GCA_964557505.1 uncultured Nitrospiraceae bacterium
TGGCGAAATCCGGGCGTGGAACTTCGCCGAGGAGACCGGCGAAGACAAGGCCATCCAGGCTGCGCTCGACAAGGAAGCCGATCTAGGCAGCGGCGCGGCGGACCCGCTCGCGGCGCTGAAGCATGAAGGGCACCGGCGCCAAATCGAAGACTTCACCCGCGCGATTTTGTCAGGCACGAATCCAGCGATCGATGGGCGCGAAGGGCGCCGGGCCGTCGAACTCATTACAGCCATCTACGAATCAGCCAAACAGGGACAAGCCGTCGCGCTATGAGCCCGCGGTTCGCGATAGGGATTTGCTTCGTGCTGGCGCTGGGCCTGTCTGCCCGTGCGCACTTTTTTGGGATGATGCACCAGCACAACTTGCCGCCCGTCGTGGCGACGGTAGCAGGCGAACCAATCACGTCGAACGAATACATCGAAGCGCTTGATGCGGCGGCGCGGCAAGTCATGCAGGGCCGGGGCGGGTCTCCACCCATGGGGCCCATCCTCTCCTATGAACAGCGGCGGATGATTCTGCAGGGCCTTATCCGGCTTCACGTCCTTGATGAACTGGCCGTCGAAGAGGGCGTCACGGCAGATGAAGCCGAGGTCGAGCAGTCGCTTAGCAAGATTAAGCGCTTGTTCCCCAGCCAGGAGATTTTCGACAAGTACCTCGAACAGGAAGGAATCAGCGAAGCCGATCTCGCCGAACGCTCCAGGCGGACCATGCGGGTGCGCGCCTACGGCGAACAACTCACGAGCGGCATCCGTGTCGATGAGGCCGCCCTTCGCGAGCGCTATGAGGCATTGAAGGCCGAGGGCCGCCTCGAGGCGCCTGCCCGCTGGGACTTCGCGCACATCCTGATTCGGGCCAATGCCTATGACGATGAAGCCATGGCACGCGCGAAGGAAGATGCTCAGGCTGCCTACGAGCGCGTCAAGAACGGCGAACCATTCGAAGACGTGGCGCGCGCGGTTTCCGACGACCTGCGGTCGAAGGAACGCGGCGGCATGTACGAAGACATTCCCAAGGGCCAGGGGTATCTGGAACCGGAGTTCGAGAAGAAGGCCCTTGCCATCGAGCCGGGCGCCATGCCGGAGCCATTCCGCACCAAAGCTGGCTGGCACATCGTTGCCATGCGGACGCACCGGCAGGCAGGCACGATTCCATTCGAGGACATCCGCGACAGCCTGGAGCAGGACCTCTTGGCGGAAAAGAAATACGCCAAACTGCAAGCGCTGGTCGATGAAGAGCGGCCGCGTTTCGAGGTCGAGATTCTCTACGAAGACAGCCCGGACAATGATCCGCTCCAGCCCATCATGCCTGGCGATCCAAACGCCCCGCCCTTGGCGCCGAGCGCGTCCGCACAGTAGGGCCGGCGCCACACGAAGCACCAAGCCGCGTGCGCATATGCGCGCGCCACAAACAACGACAGCCCCGCGGCGCTGAAGCTGCCGCGGGGCTGTTATGTTCGCCTAAGGACGATGCCGCTTAGCGCTTGGCTTTGGCCTTCGTCTTTGATTTCGACTTCGACTTGGCCTTGGCTTTGACGCTTCCATTCGCTGAGCCTTTGCTGTCGCGGGGCGACTCGATGGCAGCTTGAGCCGCGGCGAAGCGCGCGATCGGCACGCGGAAGGGGCTGCAGCTGACGTAGTCGAGCCCGACGCGGTGGCAGAATTTGACCGACGCCGGCTCGCCGCCGTGCTCGCCGCAGATGCCGCACTTGAGGGCGGGATTCGTCGCGCGGCCGCGCTGTACCGCCATCTCGACCAACTGACCGATCCCTTCCTGGTCGAGCACTTCGAAGGGATCCTTCTCGAGAATGCCGTGCTCCAGATAGATGGGCAGGAAGCCGCCAATGTCGTCGCGGCTGTAGCCGAAGCCCATCTGCGTCAGGTCATTGGTGCCGAAGCTGAAGAACTCCGCTTCCTCCGCAATTTTGTCCGCCGTAAGCGCCGCGCGCGGAATCTCGATCATCGTGCCGACCATGAACTTGACGTTGACCTTGGTCTCCTTTTTGACCTCACCGGCAACCCGCAGAATCACTTCCTTCTGGTTCGCCATCTCTGCTTTGGTACCGATGAGCGGCACCATGATTTCCGGAAGCACCTTGACTTTCTTCTTCTGCAATTCGGCCGCGGCCTCGAGAATGGCGCGCGCTTGCATCTCGGTGATTTCCGGGTAGGCGATGCCCAGGCGGCAGCCACGGTGGCCCAGCATCGGATTGAATTCGTGCAGGCCTTGGATGCGGGCCTTTACCTTGGCGGCAGGCAATCCGACGTGCTTCGCCAGCGCATCGAGTTCTTTCTTGTCCTCGAGCAAGCTGCCCACGAATTCGTGCAGGGGCGGGTCGAGAAGCCGCACCGTCACCGGTTTGCCCGCCATGGCCTTGAAGATGCCCAGGAAGTCTTTCTTCTGGAACTTCAACAGCTTCATCACGGCGGCCCGGCGATCTTTCTCGGTCTCGGCGAGAATCATCTCGCGCACGTGAATGATGCGCTCCGGCTCGAAGAACATGTGCTCGGTGCGGGCCAGGCCGATGCCTTCCGCGCCAAACTTGATCGCTTGCTCCGCATCTTCCGGCCGTTCGGCATTCGTGCGCACGTTGATGACGCGGATCTCATCGGCCCAGGTCATGAGCTTTTTGTACCACTTGTTCTTATCGGGCTGGGCAGGCAACACGGGTACTTGGTCCTTGTAGACCTTCCCCACGCTGCCGTTGAGCGAAATCCAGTCGCCCTCTTTAATGGTCGTGCCGTTCACGCTCATCTGTTTCTTGGCGGCGTTGATCTCGAGCGCGGAGCAGCCGACGATGCAGCACTTGCCCCAGCCGCGGGCAACGAGCGCGGCATGCGAGGTCATCCCCCCTTTGGCCGTCAAGATGGCCTCGGCCGCGTGCATGCCGTGCACGTCTTCCGGAGAGGTCTCATTGCGCACCAAGATGACGCGGTGGCCCTTCTTGGCCCACTCTTCGGCCGTATCGGAATTGAAGACCGCTTGGCCGACGCCGCCGCCAGGCCCCGCCGGCAGGCCCTTCGCGAGCACATCGGTCTTGCGCTCCTCGGCCGGGTCGAGCATGGGATGGAGCAGCTCGTCCAATTGCTTCGGCTGCACCCGCATGATCGCCGTCCGCTTGTCGATGAGCTTCTCTTCGCACATGTCGACCGCCATGCGAATGGCCGCTGGGCCCGTGCGCTTGCCGTTGCGCGTTTGCAGCATGTACAGCGTGCCCTGCTCAATCGTGAACTCGATGTCCTGCATGTCCTTGTAATGCTTCTCGAGCTTCGTGCGAATGTCGTACAGCTGCTTGTAAAGCTTCGGATAGGCCTCTTCGAGCGACTTCATCTCTTTGGCGTCGGCCTGTTTGGTCACTTTGTTGAGCGGCTGGGGCGTGCGCGTACCGGCCACCACGTCCTCGCCCTGCGCATTCACCAGCCACTCGCCGTAGAAGTGATTGTCGCCGGTGGCAGGATTGCGCGTGAAGGCCACCCCCGTCGCGGAGGAGTCGCCGAGATTGCCGAACACCATGGTCTGCACGTTGACGGCCGTGCCCCACTCTTCGGGGATGCCCTCGATCTTGCGGTACGATTTCGCGCGCTTGCCGTTCCATGATTGGAACACGGCCTTGATGCCGCCCCAGATCTGCTTGTCCGCATCGTCGGGGAAGGCCGTGCCGAGCGTCTTCTTCACGATTGTCTTGAAGTCTTCGCACAGCTGCTTCAAATCCTCGGCGCTCAGTTCGACATCCAGGGTAAAGCCCCGCTTCTTCTTCAAGGCCTCCATATGATGGTCGAGCTTCTCACGGATGCCTTCGCCATCCTTCGGCTCGATGTCTTGCGCCTTTTCCATCACAACGTCTGCGTACATCGTGATAAGGCGGCGGTAGGCATCGTAGGCAAAGCGCTCATCGCCGCTTTGCTTGATGAGGCCGGGGAGGGTCTTCGAGCTGAGCCCGATGTTGAGCACGGTATCCATCATGCCCGGCATGGACATCCGCGCCCCGCTGCGGACCGACAGCAAGAGCGGATTCTTGGGGTCGTTGAACTTCTTGCCCATGGTCTTCTCGACCTTGGCAATGGCCTTCTTGATCTCTTCTTGAAGCGGCTTCGAAAGCGAGCGGTTGTTCTCGTAGTATTCTGTGCACATTTCTGTGGTAATGGTAAACCCAGCAGGCACAGGAATTCCGAGATTCGACATTTCGGCGAGGTTGGCTCCTTTCCCGCCGAGCAAATTCTTCATGTCGGCGCGGCCATCTGCTTTGCCGCCGCCGAACGAGTACACATTCTTCTTGGCCATGATTGCGCGTTCCTCCGCTGCATGTGTGGGCCGCAATGCTAGACGCTTTTCACACCGGGGGGAAGGGAACCACCATCCCCCCCTGGGCAGGCCCATGCCCCCCTGAAGTCCCAGTCACATGTTCGCCGCGGTCAGCCCCCAAGGCGCCGCTTGTCGAACATGTGCGCGACTATAATAAAGGCGGGAAGCAGATGCAAGGAAATTCACGATATTGCAGGATTTGCCATGCGATAAGCCGGGCACGCGGGCTGCGCCCGGCACTCGGACATCGCGGTCTATCCCCTCTTTCCAGGCTTGGCGCACGGCATTCTGTGCAAGAGCGTCCGTGGCGCCCGATGCCAGAGCACATGCCCGCGGGCGCTAGGGGCAGGGGCGCTCATCCATGGGGCGTGTCATTGGGTTTAGAGCCCAGGGCCAAAATGCCCGCCGAGAACGGGTAGAGATATTGGCCGCGGGTGAGCCAGTGCAGCGCCAGCCCCGGGATCTTGATGGCCCAAATCATGGCCGAAATGATCGCATTGGGGCTCGCGAACGGGCGCGTGATCGCGAAGTGAATGCCAGTAAGGCCAGCCTCGCTGTAATAGCGCCGAAGCGCAGCGGGGCTGTAATCGAAGAGATGCTGCGGAGCTTCCAGATAAATCGGCAGCATAGGCACAAAACGCTTCAAGCGCAGAAACGGCCCAAGGTAGGGCACTTGGATGACCAGCAGGCCTCCCGGCGCGAGCCAGGAACAGAGCCGCTCGAGAATGGCCCGCGGATCCTTCACATGTTCGAACACGGCAACCATGACGATGCAGTCGTACGTCCCAGGCTCGATCGGGGCATCTTCGATGCTGCTTACCATAAACGTGCCCTGCGGCAGCACGTGCTGGGCTTCGCGCACCGCCGTCGGGCTCACATCGAGCCCGTGCAGTTCCCAGGGCTGCTTGCTTAACTCGACGAGCAGGCGGCCGGAACCGCAGCCGACCTCCAGCAAGCGCCCTCCTGTTGGCCGGAGCTTTTGGACGGCGCGTGCGATATGACGCTCGAACGCCGCAAAGCGGAAGCGATCGGCCCCGGTTTCTGCTTTGTCCGCATTGAAACTTTCATAGAAGCGCGCGAGTTCAGCTTCCGTGGGCTGCGGCGAAACATAGATCAGCCCGCAGCGGCGGCACTCGCGAATCTCGAAGCCGAGTTCATCGCCGAGGGCGCGGTAGTCGCTGGCCCCGCAGAGATTGCAGTCCACCGCTTCGGTCGCGCGGATGTCGCACTGAATGCTGACCGTGGTCGACAGGGACCGTTTAAGCTGTTGCTCCATTGAATACCGCCACGTGAAAAGACCTAACGTAATGCACGCGGAACTATCGCCCATCCGCTCAAAACCGTGCAAGCGCGTTCCGCTGAAACGCGCCCGCCGCAGGCCTGCATGCCCGCCGCCATTAGAAAAAACACGGCCGCTGGGCTATCATGAGGCGCTGTGGCAAAGAGGTAGTTTTTGCGCCAGTAGCTCAGAGGATAGAGCAGCGGCCTTCTAAGCCGTTGGTCGCGCGTTCGAATCGCGCCTGGCGCGCCAT
>CAZLBS010000265.1:0-1019 GCA_964557505.1 uncultured Nitrospiraceae bacterium
CGGAAATCGCACAGGTGAAGCATGGGGAAGGCATCACGCTCGAAATCGCGCCGGACCAAGCCGGCCTGAAAGACGCTTGCGAAGCGGCAGGCATCCACCTGAAAACCAATCCCAGTCCGGGAACGGTTCTCCGGCTCGACGAGCACGAGTGGCCGCACCCATTGCCGGCATACGGCTTGAACTATTTGTAGTTGCGCAGGCGAAGCCGCCCGAGGATGAAGAACCCCGTATGGCCTGGCGTTTAGGTTAGGTCTTCCAACTCTGCCACCAACTCTTTGAGGTGGTCCATCGCCGCCTGAATGGGCCGCGGATCTTCCATGTCGACGCCGGCATCACGCAAGAGATCGAGCGGGAACTTCGAGCCGCCGGATTTCAAGAAGCCTAGGTAGTCGCCGAGTTCCTTCTTGCCGCCTTCGAGAACGCGCTTGGACAAGGCAATGGCCGCGCTAATGCCCGTCGCGTACTTGTAGACATAAAACGCCCGGTAGAAATGGGGGATGCGCAGGCACTCGAGCGTCAGCTGGTCATCGATGACGAATCCAGGACCAAAGTAGGCCTCGAGCAACTCCCGGTAGGACGCGTGAATGGCTTCCAGCGTCAACGGTTCGCCCGCTTCGGCCATGGCATGGATGACCTTTTCGAACTCAGCAAACATGGTCTGGCGCACCAGCGTCGCCCGGAGGCTGTCTATCTCCTTGTTGACGAGATAGGCCCGCTCCGCCTGGGTCTCGGCTTCGGCCAGCAATTGCCGGGTGAGCAATTGCTCATTAAATGTGCTCGCAACTTCGGCCACAAAAATGGTGTATTGATAATAATGATACGGCTGATGCTTGGCGCTGAAATAGGTATGCATCGAGTGCCCCGCTTCATGCGCCAGCGTATAGATGCCGTTGTATGTCGACGGCTTGTAATTCATCAGGATATAAGGGGGGCCGGTGTAGCCGCCCCCGCTGAAGGCCCCGCTGCGCTTCCCTTGATTCTCATACCGGTCGGCCCAGCGCCCGTGGCGCAAGCCCTTT
>CAZLBS010000265.1:1029-5824 GCA_964557505.1 uncultured Nitrospiraceae bacterium
CGCCACATACCCATTGCCCAGAGGAGCGAGCGATTCACACATGGTGGTAATCGCATCGTCGAAAGAGATGTGGATCTTCGGGCCCTTCACGAATGGCACATAGGTGTCGTACATGTGCAGCTCTTTGAGCTTGAGGGCCTTCTTCCGCACTTCCAAATAGTGATACACCGCGTCGATGTTTGCCCGGACCGTATCTATGAGATTGTCATACACGCTGACCGGCATGTTGTCGCCAAAGAGCGCCGCCTCCCGCGCCGAAGCAAAATTGCGTACCCGTGCAAGGTAGACATCTTGCAGGACGCTGCCACTGAGCGAGGCGGCCAGTGTATTCTTGTGCGCCTCGAATTGATCGTAAAACTGATGGAAGGCCTTTTGGCGGACGTTACGCTTCGGCGATTCAAGCAGGGTGCTGAACGAACCCTGGGTCAATTCGATGGTGTTGCCGTCGGCGTCCTTGATCGAGCCGAACGTGAGGTCCGCGTCGGTAAGCTGACTGAATACGCGATCGGCCGTCTGCGCCGTCTCGCCCTGCATCGCCAGAATGCGTTCTTCGGCTTCCGAAAGAATGTGCGGCTTGTACCGGAGCAACTTCTCGAGCGAGAAGCGGTACGGCTCCAGCTCTTTGGATTTCCTCATCTCGGCCATCTTCTTCTGCGGGATGGCCTGGATCTCGGGGGCCATGAAACTGGCCGCCTCTTGCGCGCGCGTCGCCACGAAAATGTAGCGCTGAAACATCTCCTGATACACAGGATTCGCGACGTCTTCCGACTGCTTCAAATGCGCATAGGTGCCGACGCGTTCGGCGAGCTTGTCAAACGCTGTCTCAAACTCGAGCGCCTCCCGCAATGCTTTAGCCGACTTGCCAAGCTTTCCGCGGAATCGCTCGAATTCGCCTATTTGCTGCTCAAGCTTTTTATAGGCACGTTGCCAAGCTTCGTCAGACTTGAAGAGCGGCGTGAGATCCCAAGTATCTTCAATAGGGACTTCGCTGCGGGGGGGATTCTTCGTCGCGGTGGCGGTGCTCGCGGGCATGACCTTCGGCTCCTTGGAAGTGGCGGACGCTGCTCTATGCGGGCGTGGCTGCCGGTTCGGCGTGTGCGGCCTCCGCTTGCTTGCCGAGGCGCATGCGCATGAGCTTGTATTCAATGCTATCGACAAGGGCGTCATACGACGCCGCGATGATGTTTTCCGAAACGCCAACGGTATCCCAAGAATCGTTATTGTCGCTCGACTCAATAAGCACACGGGTCATGGCGCGCGTTGCGTCTTGCGAATTGATGATGCGCACCTTGTAGTCTTCCAGACGCACCTCTTCCAATTCGGGATAATGACCGTTGAGCGCCTTGCGCAAGGCGCTGTTCAAGGCATCGACCGGGCCGTCGCCTTCCGACACCGTGTGCATGTGCTCGCCGGTCGGCAGGTCGAGCTTGACCGAGGCTTCGCTGATCGTGCGCCCATCGGCCAGCCGCTCCGCGCTCACGCGAAAGCCGCGCAGGGTAAAGAAGGATGCCTCATGACCCATGGCCCGGCGCATCAGCAGTTCAAGCGACGCGTCCGCCCCTTCAAACTCATAGCCGCGGCTTTCCATTTCCTTGATGGTCGCGAGGATGTGCTTCGTCTCGTTGCTGTCGCGTTCGAGCGTGATGCCCAACTCAGAGGCCTTATTCAACAGGCTGGATCGCCCCGCCACCTCACTGATACTGATATGCGTACGGTTGCCTACTAGAGCCGGATCAATGTGTTCATAGCTGTGCTTGGCCTTGGCGACGGCATCGGCATGCATGCCGCCCTTGTGCGTGAAGGCATCGCGCCCGACGAAAGGCGCGTTGTCTTCCGGCGCGAGGTTGGCCAATTCGGCGATGAGGTGCGAGGTCGAGGTCAACTCGCGCAGGGCCTCAGGCAGCACGGCCTCGAAGCCCATCTTCAGTTGCAACGTGGGGATGATGGTGGTCAGATTGGCATTGCCGGTGCGCTCGCCGTACCCATTCATGGTGCCTTGCACCTGTACGGCCCCCTCGCGTACGGCGGCTATCGAGTTGGCGACGCCTTGGCCCGTGTCGTTATGCGCGTGAATGCCGACAGGAGCATCCGGCAGCCGCTCCTTCACGCCCCGGAGAAAACCTGCTATCTCCCAAGGCATGCGGCCCCCATTGGTGTCGCATAAAACCAAGCATTCGGCCCCCGCGGCATAGCCCGTTTCCAACACCGCCAAGGCGTATTCGGCATCGTCGGCATAGCCATCGAAAAAGTGCTCTGCGTCCAGCATCACCCGGCGTCCATTTGCACGCAAATAGGCCACGGATTCCTCGACGATCTTCAGGTTCTCTTCCAGGCTCACGCGGAGGATCTCTTTGGCATGAAAGGCCGAGGACTTGGCAAAGATGGTCACAACCTCTGTGCCTGCCGATAACAGGGCATTCAGATTGGCGTCCTCTTCGGCAAGCGACTTTGGATGGCGCGTGCTGCCAAAAGCCGCCATCTTTGCTTGCCGAAGGTCCAGGTCGCGGGCCCGCTCGAAAAGCTCCGCGGCCTTCGGATTCGATCCCGGCTGACCGCCCTCAATATAGTGCACGCCCAGCCGGTCCAATTCCGCAACGACCCGAAGCTGGTCATCGGCGCTGAATTTCACTTTCCGGCCTTGCGCGCCATCGCGCAGCGTTGTGTCGTATAGTTCTATTTTGTGAGTCATGTTGCGCCTCTTTCGGTAAGCGTCGTAAGGGACGAGCGCACGCGTTCTCGCACCAGGCGCCGCACGCAATGAGAAGCTGACACCCGAAGGCTTATGAACGTATGCGCACGCGCCCGCCGTGCGCGAAGAGCGTATCAGGGAATCATGCCGAAATCAAACGCTGTCAACAGCATACAGCCGCCTGATCCATTGCGCCATGAGGTTGACGAATTGCTCAGAATCTCCGGACGCCAAGCGCCCGAAGCGCTGTGGGACCGCCTCGCTCGCTATGCGTCCTTGATCCTGCAATGGAATGATTACGTTTCGCTGGTCAGCAAGGGCGATCTGGCGCACCTTTGGACCGCCCATATTGTAGACTCACTAAGCCTCACCCCATATATTGCGGAAGCTGCGCCGGAAGGCGCCTTGCTGGACATTGGAAGCGGCGGGGGATTTCCGGCCATCCCACTCGCCCTGATGTTTCCAGACAGAACGTGGCACTGCTTGGAACGCACGCGCAAGAAGTGCGGGTTTCTGCAAAACGCCAAGACTCAGCTCGAACTGCCGAATCTTCATGTCGTGGAAGGCAGCTTCCCACAGGACGCACCCACGCCGGCATCCTATGCCTGCGTGACGGCGCGCGCGGTGGAAAAGCCCGAACGGCTCATTCCCGCCATACTCGCATGGTTGCCGCAAGAGACCGCTTACCTCTGCCAACACAAAGAAGGGCAGGATGCCGATCAGGCATTGTTCCACGTGGAACCTTTTGACGATGCCTGGTCGCAAGCCAGTCTTCGCCGCGGCCGCTTGATGCGCATTGCCAGGCGCTAAGCCGCCAAACATGTTCCACGTGGAACCATTCGGTCACGGTATGCAAAAGGGCTTGCGCGCTGCCTCGTCAAGTGTTAACCTGCGATATCAACTCACGATGAACGGGCGATTGGGGCATTAGCCTGGGGAGGTACAGTCCTTTATGCCGAAAGGCGGGATCACGGCGGACTCGGAGCGGCCTTCCATCAGTGCGGTGTCGTTGAACACGGACGCCGCGGCGGCGCCGGTCCCGGCGGCATCAGCCCATTTGGTCTCCCCGGAGATTTCCTTGCAGGACTGGCTCGCGGAGCACGGCATGGGCGCCACTGCCCTCAGTGCTCCGGCATTGCCGCCGCAGATGACGCCAGCTCAGCTCGCGTCCCTGGTCGAGCAACACATCGCCGGCAGCGGCATACCGACTGTGTTGCGGCCCCCTAGCGGCATTCTGAACGCACTCCGCACACGCGCCTGCTCGACAAATGCTGAATCAGGCGCAGGGCTTCAGGAAGAATTGCAAGCGGCCCAGCAGGAGCGGGAGCATTTGCGCGAGCGGCTCGACGCCCTTCAAGAGCGGCAATCCGTCCAGCAACGCGACATCGAAATGGCGCGCCAGCACGAGTTGCGGCGCGCAACGTTGCAAAGCCGGCTCGAGGAGGTAAAGGGCGAGCTTGAGCGGGTCGAACGGATGGACCGGACCCGTCTGCTGCGGGAGGCCGAGCGCCTATCCGAACGGGCCAGCGGCCTTACCAAGCAGTGCTTCTCGCTCAGCGATGTGCGGGACTTCCCCCTCCAGCGCGAAGGGGAGCTTCAGCAGCTGGAACAAGCCGCCGCCTCGGCCTACGCCGAACTCGAACGCAGCCGCTCCGAGTTGGCCCATGTCCGCGAGCAGCTGCAAGTGGAATCGCAGCGGCTCGGCGGCAATGCCGAAGCGGCATCCGAAGCCTTGCCCGCGCATTGGGAAGAGCGGCTTACAGAACGCGAAAAGGATACCGCGCTTCGCCGGCAAGTTGAAGAACAGGCGCTGGCCGAATTGCAAGCGGCACGTGAGCAACTCGCCCAAGCGGAAACGGATTTAGGCCGGTTGCCCCAATTCGGCAGCGTTGCAGGGGATCCCGTGGAATGGTTGAGCCAAATGGCCACGGCCTATCAGCTCAATGTGCGCGCCCGCAATGCCGAACGCGACAAGCTTTCTGAACTGCGCGCCCAACTCGAACAGGCCAATCAACACCTCGCGGATGTCACAGGCGACTTCAAGGGAAACCCCGAAGAAGTGCTCGCAGAGGCGCGCGCGATTGGCTCGCAGACCGTTAACGAGAG
>CAZLBS010000266.1:0-5807 GCA_964557505.1 uncultured Nitrospiraceae bacterium
GGGCGGGGGCGGCGGCGGGGGAGGAGGCTTCTAGGCCAGGCCGCACCCCTTCGAGGCTCAGTGCGCCCGGGTCGTGTTGCGCTCGGAAGTCCCTTTTTCAGCCATCATCTCCACGAAGACGCGGAAGTACTTGGGGTCGAGATCCGGCCCCATTTCCTCTTTCATGATTTGCAGCGCGCGGAAGGAATCGATGGCCTGCTTGTAGGAGCGCCGGGTCGTGAGGGCGTCGAAAATGTCGCAGATGGTGACGATGCGCACCCAGGGGTGAATGTGCGCGCCGCTCAATCCATCGGGATAGCCATGCCCGCGCAGTTTCTCGTGATGATGGCGCACGACGCTTAAACCCACATTGCTGAGCGTGCCCTGTTGCGCGAGAATGTCGTGGCCGTACACCGTGTGGTTTTTCATTTCTTGCCACTGGCGTTCGTTCAGTTTGCCGCGGTAGTTCAAGATGTCGTCGCTGATGCGGCTCTTGCCAATGTCATGCAGCAGCGCGGCCATGCCGAATTCCTTCAGGTCGTTTGCCCCGCCGATTCCAATGCGCTGGGCTAAGGCAACGCTAAACATGAATACGTTCATGCTGTGGGTGTAGGTGTAGTAATCATACGATGCGACGCGGAGCAAATTGCCAAAGGCATCGGAGTTTCGGTCGATGAAGCTGGCCGTGCTCTCAACAACGCTCTCAGCCCGTTCGCACAAGTCGCCGGCGCGGGGGTCTTCCATGAGGTTGCGCATGACCTGCGTGGCCGACTCATACAGCACAGTGCTGCGCTCTTCCAGCGGAAGCGTCTCGTCATTGACGATATGCTTTAGGTTTTCTTTGAGGTAGGCGTAATAGCCGGAAGCGTTTTGCGCATCAATAAGCACGGTGCCGAGTTCGCCGCTGCGCAGCCGCTCGATGGCCCGCTCCTCGAGGGCGATGCTCGCCTCCCGGTACAGCATCGGATCGCCGCTCCACGTCGGATGCACCCAGATGTCGAACGGGGCAACGGCATTTACCCGGAGGCACGATGCGACAATGGGCATCAGGGTCTCAGGGATGGGTTGTTTTACCTTCTCTTCATCTTCGCGCGCTCGATGTTCGCTCATGACTCGGTGAACACTCCGATGGCTTCCAAGGACGCCCAGCGTAGTATCCAAGCAAACGGGCGATGCGTCAAGCGCGGGGGCCGCCTTCAAAGACGAGTTCGACGATTTCGTTGCCAATCAGTTCGGCGGCGGTGGGGCGGGCGAGGCTGCGTGCGCCAGCGGCCATTGCCTCGAGCCTGGGCGGGTCCGCCAGCAATTCACGAATCGCCGCGAGGAGTGTCTCGGATGTGACTTCGGCATCTTCCATCATGATGGCGGCCCCGGCCTCGACGAACGAGCGGGCATTGGCATGCTGATGCAGGTCGGTGGCGTAGGGATAAGGCACCAGGATCGCGGGCACGCCCATGGCGGCGATTTCGGCGGTGCTTGACGCGCCCGCGCGGCTGATGATGAGGTCCGCCGCGGCACAGGCCGCGGGCATGTCTTCCAGAAACCCAAACGCGCGCACGGGCGCCGGCGCTTGTTCCGCAAGCTCGCGTACGCGGTTGGCTTCGGTTCGGCCGCACAGCCAGATAAGCTGGCACTCGCCGGGTTCAAGATGCGGCAGCATGCCCGCGACGGCCTCGTTCAACGTGCGGGCGCCTTGGCTGCCGCCGGCGATGAGCACCGCCGGCAGCGACGCCTCGAGCCCAAGCGATTCACGTGCGGCGCCCTGTTCCGGCGGTGAGACGAAGCCCGCTCGAACGGGATTGCCCACCACTTTGGCGCGCGCTTTGGGATAGGCGCCTTCGGTCTCGTCAAAGCTGAGCAGAATGCGCGCGGCCTTCGCGGCGCTCAGGCGATTGGCGAGGCCAAGCCGCCGGTTTTGCTCATGCAGCACGGTCGGCACGCCGAGGTGTTGCGCGGCCATGAGCGGCGGCAGGGAGACATAGCCGCCCGCACCGATGACGGCTTGCGGACGGAACCGGCGGATGAGCGCGAGCGATTGCAGATACGCGTAGCCCATCCGCATGGCCACCCAGAGGCGTCGGGGCCCATTCCGGCGCGGCCAGCCTGATGCGGTGATGGCGCGGAACGGGATGCCGTTGGCTTCCGCCACGCGCTCTTCGATGCTGTTGGCGCAACCGAGCCATTGCACCATGAGTTTGGCGTCGCGCCGCTGCAGTTCTTGAATGATGGCGACGATGGGCGATGTATGCCCGCCGGTGCCGCCTCCAGTGACCATTACCCGCATGCGGCTGCTACCGTGCGACAGGAGCGGCCGTGCGTGCCGGGGCCGGCACCTCCGATTGCAATGCGATGTTGAGCAGCACGCCCACGAGCGCCAAATGCACGATGAGGCCGCTGCCGCCCGCGCTGATGAAGGGCAGCGACAATCCCTTGGTTGGCAAGAGCCCCATCGTCACGGCCATGTTGAGCGAAGCTTGCAGGGCAATGAGTGCCGCAATGCCCGAGGCGAGGCATGCGCCGAAGTAGTCGCGCGCGTTCATCGCCACGCGAAACGCGAGGATCGTGAACGCCGCGAAAATGAGCACCAGCAGCGCCGACCCGGCCAGGCCCATCTCTTCCGCCCAAACGGCGAAGATGAAATCGGTGTGCGCGGAGGGGAGATGCAGCAATTTCTGCTCGCCCGCGCCCGGTCCTTGCCCGAACAATCCGCCCCGGGCGAATGCGGTCATCGATTGGACCAGCTGCAACCCCGTATTCGAGGGATCTGCCCACGGATCGAGAAAGGTCTTCACACGTTCGATGCGGTGCGGCTTGTGCAGAATCATCAAGGTGACGGCCGCAACACCCAAAGCGCCGCACAGGCCGAGATGCCAGATGCGCGCGCCGCCTGCCAGCAACATGAACAAGGCAATCGCCATCATGATGAAAGGCGTGCCGAGGTCATTCTGAAAATAGACCAGCCCCGCGAGAATGGCCGCGGCGGCAAGCGGCGGCATGTACCCTCCGAAGAACTTGCCGATGTGCTCGCGACGGTGCAAGAGAATGGCCGCTGTGATCACGATGACGGCGACCTTCGCGATTTCCGATGGCTGGAATCGAAAGCCGCCGATGGCGAGCCAGCGCTGCGCTCCGCCCACTTCCACGCCAATCCCCGGGATAAGCACGGCGATGAGACAGCCCAGCGTGCCCGTGACCACCAGCAGCAGCATCCATGGGCGCGACAACGCGTGATAATCGAAGCGCATCGCCAAGGCCATGACCGCGCATCCGACGACCGCGAATGCCGCCTGCCGGTAAAAGAAATGCAGCGGCGAAAGGTTCCATTGCTTGACAGCGATGACCGGGCTCGAGCTGTAGACGAGCAGCAAGCCAATCGCCGTTAGGACAATGGTCAGATTCAAGAGCATCGCGGCTTCTCTTCGCATGGCTAGGTGGACTCCCGGGCGGCGGTGGCAAGGCGGGCCACGGCGTCTTTAAAGGCCCGGCCGCGTTCTTCAAAGTTCTGATACATATCGAAGCTGGCGCAAGCAGGCGACAACAAGAGCGTGCCCCCTTCGCCCGCGGCATTCAGCCCGCGCTCGACGGCATCGTCCATCGCGTCCGCCAATTCCGTAGGTACGATGCCGCCCCATGCGGCTTCCATCGCGGGGGCATCCGCTCCCATCAGCACCAAATGCTTCACGCGCCGGGCGATGAGTTCGGAAGCTTCGGCGTAATCGCTGCCTTTCCCTTCTCCGCCGGCTATCAGTACGAGCCGTTCGTCGAAGCTTTCAAGCGCCATCCGCATGCTGTCGAGATTGGTCGCTTTGGAGTCATTGAAGATCGTCAGGCCGGCGTCATTCGGCACCACTTCCAGCCGGTGCTCGACTCCGCGAAACGTCTCCACGGCCCGAAGGGTATTGCCCCAGTCGAAGCCCGCGGCCCGCGCCATGGTCAGCGCGGCGAGCACATTGGCCATGTTGTGGCGTCCTCGGAGCGGGGTAATGCGCTGCTTGGCCACGGGATGCCCATCCTCGCAAATGTCGTCGTCGAGCACGTG
The DNA here is from genome assembly GCA_964557505.1 of uncultured Nitrospiraceae bacterium. Lineage (GTDB taxonomy): Bacteria > Hydrogenedentota > Hydrogenedentia > Hydrogenedentales > CAZLBS01 > CAZLBS01. The sequence continues at coordinate 4,019 of CAZLBS010000266.1, forward strand.
CAGCCCTCGAGGCGGCTTGCGCTCGAGGCTGAACCACATCGGCTCTGGCATCAGGCCCTTCGCCATCGCGCGGGTCCACTCATTGTCATAATTGAGGACGGCGATATCCGCCGGCGTCTGGTTGCGAAAGATGCGCGCCTTCGCGGCGGCATAGGCCTCCATAGAGCCATGACGCGCCAAATGATCGGGCGTTAGGTTAAGCACCGCCGCGGCCCGCGGGTGAAAAAGCTGCGCATGCTCGAGCGCATAGCTGCTTACTTCGAGCACCATGAATTCGGGCGGCGGCTCCTCCATCACCGCGCGCGAAAACGGTACCGCATTGTTGCCCGCCAAATGGACCGTATGGCCGCATACGGCGATGATGCTCCGGAGGAGTTCGGTGGCGGTAGTTTTGCCGTTTGTGCCGGTGATGGCCAACACGATGGAGCGGCACGAGGACCACGCTGCATCCAGCTCGGTCAGTAATCGCGCGCCCTGTTGCAGGGCTGCTTGGATGGGCGCAATCGACGCGGGCACGCCAGGACTGGGCGTCACGTAATCCGCATGTTGAAACGCCTTCGGCGTATGCCCGCCCAACTCATACGGCACGTCCAGTTCGCGCAAGCTTGCAACGCGCGGATCGCCGCTGGGCAAGGCCCGCGCTTCCGTGACGAAAGGCCGGGCCCCCTGCCCCTTCAAATAGGCCGCGAGTGCGCGCGCCGTCTCGCCAAGCCCGACGATGGTGATCTGTTTGCCCTCGAGATCCAAAATTGCGAACGCTCCAGTCAGCGAAGCTTCAAGGTGCTCAAGCTCATCAGCGCGAAGACCAGCGCCAAAATCCAGAAGCGGATGACGACTTTCGTTTCCGACCAGCCGCCCAGTTCAAAATGGTGATGAAGCGGCGCCATGCGAAATACGCGTTTGCCGCGCAACTTGTATGACATCACCTGGATGAGCACGCTGCCGCCTTCCAGCACAAACAGCCCCCCCACCAGTATGAGCAATAGCTCCTGCTTCGTGAGGATCGCCATGGTGCCGATCGTGCCGCCGAGCGCGAGCGAGCCTGTGTCGCCCATAAAGACTTCCGCGGGGTGCGAATTGAACCACAAGAAGCCCAGGCCCGCCCCCAGCAAAGCCGCGCCAAACACCGTCAATTCGCTGGCTTCCGGCACATGAATGACGTACAGGTACTCCGACCAATCAGCCCGGCTCACCACGTAGGCAATCGCGGTATAGGCCAACACGGAGATGATGGACGCCCCGATGGCCAGCCCGTCGAGACCATCCGTGAGGTTGACGGCGTTCGATGTCGACACCAGAATGACCATAACGAATAGTGCATAAAGCAGTCCCAAGGGAATCAGAAACGATTTCAGCCCCGGTATTTCGACTTGCGTATGAATGGGCGGCTCGCTCGGAAACACCAGCCCCGCCATGACGCGATCGATGATGCGGCGGTTGAGGCCGATGACCTCGCTGATGTCCGGTTCGCCGCCGGCGTAGAGTGCTTCCCCGCGCGCCTGAATCTCGGGCCAGGCGCTCCAGTCGTGGTCGGCAAAAAGGCCGGGATTCCGAATCGCCGCATTGACCGCTTCCAACACGTCTTCGCGCATGCCGCGGTCGAGGCCATCGCTGAGGGGGTAGGCATCCAAGGCGGCGCTGTCTTCAGGCGGCATTGCGTCTTTAACGGCAAGCCGCGCCTGCGCCATCACATTCACCGGATCGTCTACTTGAAGCGCGCGCACCAGCGAGGGCCAATCCTGCACATCGCGCGGCATCAATTCCCGGTTGCTCGGCACGAAGGGGGTCC
>CAZLBS010000267.1:0-5748 GCA_964557505.1 uncultured Nitrospiraceae bacterium
GTCGCTGGTCGAGCAGACGGCGGCGACTCCGGCTGAGACGCTCACGGCGATCAATTTGCCCTTCACCAAAAACAAGCTGACGGACGTCTCGAAGGAACTTTATCTCCAGCACGGCTGGAGTCTGCCCGAGGGTCTGCAAGCCCATCGCGGAAAAAGCCCCCTGAATTTCTCGCGCGAAGAATGGCAGCAAGCGCAGCGCCAGGAGCTCGATCCCCGCGAGATCAAAGGGGTCTTTCAGGAGGCCTGGCAAAGAAGCGATAGCCTAAAGGGCCTCGGTAACGCGCTCGCCGAGCGCGGATACTTCATCGCAAAAGGTGATCGGCGCGGCTTCGTCGCCGTTGATCTGAATGGTGAGGTCTACAGCCTCTCCAAGTGGATAGGCGTGCGCACGAAAGAGCTCAAGGAGAAGCTCGGCAAACCGGACTCGCTCGAAGCCGTCGATCAGGTCAAGAAGGCGATCCGTGCGCGCGTCACGCCGCAGCTCAAATCCTTCATCGACCAGGTCCGGGAAAAGCAGGCGAAGGAACGCGCCCCGCTTGAGGATCAGCGCGTCGAACTCGTCGCGGCGCAGCGCGCCGAGCGGGAAGAGCTAAATGCCAAGCAAGAGGAACGCTGGGCACGCGAAACGCAGCAACGCTCGGAACGGTATCGCAAAGGCCTGAAGGGCCTCATCGATGTCGTAACGGGCCGCGCCCGGAACATCCGAAAGGAAAACGAGGCGGAAGCCCTGCGCGGCATGATGCGCGACCGCCAGCAACGGGATGACCTGTCGCTGGCACACCTCCGCGAGCGGCAGGACCTGCAAGCCCGCTTTGATAGCCTGAAAACGCAGCATCGGCGCGAACGGCAAATCCTCGCGCGGGATGTCACGAATTACCTGCGCCGTTTTGAGCGCAAGGTCCCCGGTGCCGACCGATCCGCGAATCGGTCGCATGAGAGGCAGCCGCCTCAACCGCCCCGGTCCCGCAATCGCGGTCCGGATTTCTCTCCCTGACTCTATGGAGTATCAAAGAAATGCAACCGAACACTTATCGGCGTATCTACTCTGTCCTGGCCGTTCTGGCGCTCGCCGCTGTGATAGCGATAGAACCCAACTGGGCATTTGCCTGGCAGGACAACTACTACAATAGCTATGGCCAGCCGCGTGGATACGGCCTTGCTATGGCTTTGCTCCGCGTGCTTCTGATCGCCGGCCTCGGCGGTCTGGGCTTTGCCATTGGCTGGTTCCTTTCCCCGCATGCGCTGCGCTTCCGCAGGATTGTTTTCCTCGGGCTTGTTGCCATTGCGCTCCTGATCATCCTCTTCGGTGGCGGGATGGTGAGCTGGGGTCTTGCCTGGATTTTCGGGTATGTCGCATTCTTCGCGGGGCTTGGATACTGGGCGCAAGGTATCGTGAAAAAGCTCGCGGAAACGCCCTCGACCTTTGGGTCGGCCAAATGGGCGGATGCCGCTCACATGCAAGACCATGGGCTTTTCGATCCGAAACCCCAAAAGGTCGAGAAGCCCGACACTCCCGCGCCGCCTGGCTTTCCAAAGTCTGCCAGTCCGTTCGCGAAGACAATCATGGATCGTCAGCCATCGGCAATTCCTGCGTTCTCTATGGAAGAGCTCCGCAGCCGCGCTGCCGTCTCCGGGCTTGAAAAGCCTGGCGGTATCCGCATGGGCTTTGCTTTTGACGGCGAAGAGGAGGCGCCGTTCTATTATCGCGGCGACGGACACATCCTCACCGTCGCGCCATCGCGGGCGGGCAAGGGCACGACGTCCATCATCCCCAATCTCCTCAGCTATCCTGGCTCGATGCTTGTGATCGATCCCAAGGGGGAAAATGCGATGATGACGGCCAAGGCTCGCGCTGAGATGGGTCAGGAGGTCTTCATCCTTGACCCGTGGGGCATCGCTGTGACGGGCGACCAGGTCGCTGCCCGGTTCAATCCCTTGGATTGGCTCAAGGCGGGCGATCCGGACATCAGCGAAAACGCGATGTTGCTTGCCGATAGCCTCATCAAGAAAGGCGATCACAAGGAGAGCTTCTGGGACGAAGAAGCCAAAGGATTGGTGCAAGGCGTCAACCTTCATGTGGCAACTGATCCCGACGAGGAGGGACAACGTCATCTGGGCCGCGTGCGCGATTTGCTGCTTTGTGATGACGATGATCTTAAGGCGCTGTTTCAGCGCATGTTGAGCTCGCCGCATCATGTGGTGGCCAGTACGGGCGCCCGTTGTTTGCAAAAAGAGGAGAAGCTACTGGCAAATGTGCTCGCGACAGCACAAGCCCAGACGCATTTTCTCGACAGTCCGCGCATCCGGGAATCCCTCAGCGCTTCTGACTTTGACTTCGCTGATCTGAAGCGCAAGAAGATGACGATCTATCTGGTGCTGCCTGGCGACCGAATGGAGACATTTTCGCGCTGGCTGCGGCTCATGGTGCAGCAAGCGATCACGGTCAATGCGCGCAATATTGCGGAAAAGCCGGATCAGCCGATCCTGTTCCTCCTCGATGAGATGGCTGCCCTCGGCCATATGAGCGTGATCGAACAGGCCTATGGCCTTATGGCCGGTTACGGGATGCAGCTCTGGGGCATCGTTCAGGACCTGTCTCAGCTCAAGGGCATCTATGGTGATCGTTGGCAGAGCTTCATCGGCAATGCCCTCGCGATCCAGTACTTCGGCAGTCGTGATGAGTTCACGGCCGAATATTTCTCGAAGATGTGCGGCGTTACGACGGTCTGGAACTTTCAGTCGGCTGTGGCCACGGCCTTTTCGAGGAGCTGGGGCGGTCCGGGCGGGGGCTCAACGAGCCGCTCTGAGACTGAGACCGATACCCGCTCGGCGACGCAGCGGCGCCTGATCTTTGCGGATGAGTTGATGCGCCTGCCCAAGGACAAGCAACTCGTCTTCATCGAAAAGATGAATCCGATCCAGGCCCGCCGCAAGCCGTGGTTCAAGGACCCAGAGTTCAAAGACAAGGGCGTCAATCTCCACGCCAAATAACGCAGCAAAATCATCACGCAAGTCGGCGGCGCTGCCGCCGACATCCTCCTAAGCTCTCCTTTCCTCAAAGAGGTACCCAATGACTGACAAGAAGTACGAGAAAGCCTGTCAGGCCTTCGCCAACAGGTACGAGCATGCGCCATGGCTGGAGGTCACCATCGTGATGACCCCCAACGAAGCCCGCGAGGCCATGGCCATCGGCGGTTTCGACCTGGATGATTTCTTCCAGGGCCGGGACGCAGTCTGTATACGCAGCAATCCGCAGATGCGCACTGACTTGGCAGAGGCTGCAGCCTTCGGGCTGCATGTCCTACTCGACGAACTGCGCAAATGTGAGGTTGAGTCCGGACAGGCGGCCAATACTAATGAGCGGCCCACCAGCAACGGCGATCGCAAGGACAGCGGCGGTGGGCAAGCGCAGTGACACATAAAAGGCCGCCCAAGAGCCCCGCCAAACCCTTCAATCTCGGCGCCAAAGGCGCCGAGAAGACGCCGCAGGTCACTCGTGACAAAGACAACGCTCAACCGCGCGTGAAGCCCCCGGAGCAGGCCAGGAAGCCAGGGCCGAGGCTTGCGCCACCCGGCATGTCGGGCACCAAGCGGAACCTGCCGACTAAGGCGCAAGTCACCCGGCAAGTGCCTAAGCGCTTCAGCCTCGGGCAACCGGGTGAGCTCAAGAAGGAGTTCAAGCCGATTGTGTCCAAACCTCCTGGCAAAGGTCCCGATATTTCGCGGTAGGGGGATGACGGCACATCTTGCATGGATGCCGTCGGTCCCCATATCACTAGCACGGCGAAAGAGCTGTCCCGCGTGGATGCCAGCCCCTACCCCCCACAAAGGGCAGCTTTTTCGTTTTACTGCCTCGCGGGCTTCCGGTCAGCGAACCATTACAGCCTTCAATCCAATCATCTTCAGCACGTCGCCACGCGCTCAGAGCAAGGGGATGCCCCTGCTTCACTGACGTTGCGCCCTATGGTGCTCTGATCTCTCAGGACGTGCCTTTCGATCTGCATGAAGGCCTGAACGGTTCGGGCCGAAACCGCAGACGCCGGAGGCACGAATGAAGACTTACCTTTCCACTGAAGAACTTAACCGATTATCCACGCCAGAACTTGAAGCCTTGCGCGGCTACTTGCTCGACCGCCTGGCTAGCATTCCGGAAGGATCGCCGCTGTGCGATGGGGTCTTGGCTTCGCTGGCGGACATCACGCATGTTCTTGCCGCTCGCCGGATCATCCGCTTGTCCGGGCTGTCGCGAACGCGCTTCTAGTCTGATCAGTCACGACCTACTACGCGGACCGTTGTCCTGCGGTGAGGGCTCTTTCGGTGCAAGCGGCCAAAAAAGCGGCCAAACCTCCGGTCATTAAGCTGCTTGACATATGATTAACCGAATGATATCGCTGTGTTATTTAGGACTCAAAAATGGGCCAAGAAAGCGGCCAGATAGCAGGTCAGGTATGGCACAGGACGACGGCGAGACGATAGGGCTGTTTGAGCCGCTCATGGTGAGTGAGGGTGCTCCCCAGAGGCCTTTGCTGAACGACCTTGCGCTTGAGCTTGCAGAAAAGTCCGCGGCATTTCGCAGTAGCTTGCCCGAGTCGATAGCCGCCTCGCTGGCCGATCTGGTGCGTGCAATGAACTGCTACTATTCCAACCTCATTGAAGGCCACAACACTCATCCTGTTGATATTGAACGCGCCCTTGAAGATGACTATTCCACCGATCCTAGGAAGCGCGACCTTCAGTTGGAAGCGAAGGCGCACATTACCGTTCAGAAGTGGATTGACGACGGCGGCTTGGGAGAGCCACCAACTGCGCCTGCTTCGATCATAGAGATGCATCGTCGGTTTTGCGAGCTGTTACCCGAAGACCTGCTTTGGGTTGAATACCCCACCGGTGAGCGCGCCCAAGTTGTTCCGGGGGAGTTGCGTGACCGGCATGTAGAAGTTGGTCGGCACATTGCAGTGAGCCCCGGTGCCGTTCCAAGATTTCTAGCTCGGTTCCATGAAGCCTACCGCAGAGAAGGCCGTGTCGGCTCAATACTGGCGGCGGCCTGTGCCCATCATCGGCTGCTCTGGGTTCACCCATTCATGGACGGCAACGGACGTGTTGCCCGGTTGATGTCTTATGCGATGCTTAGAAATTCACTTGATACGCGCGGCCTCTGGTCTGTCGCGCGCGGGCTAGCGCGGCGGGAAGGAGAATATAAGGCGCACTTGGAAGCGTGCGACGGCGATCGCCGCGGCGACCGAGATGGACGCGGGACGTTGAGCGAGGAGGCTTTGGCTGCATTCACTGAGTTTTTCTTACGTGTCAGCATCGACCAGGTCGAATTCATGAACGAGCTTATGCAAGCAGATCGTCTGCGAGATCGGATCATGATCTGGGCTGAAGAAGAAATGCGCGCAGGACATCTACCGCCAAAGTCGGATGCTGTTTTGAAGGCTATTCTTTATCAGGGCGTCATGGAACGCGGGGAGGTTAATTCTTTGCTCGGCACCAGTGAGCGAAGCGCGCGCCGAATAACGTCCGCACTCCTCAAGGTTGGCGCGGTTCGTTCGGAGAGTTCCCGCGCGCCCCTCTATCTCGCGTTTCCGGCCAAGTATGCGGAACGGTGGATGCCGGGGCTATTTCCTGAACACTGAAGAAGTTGAGCGTCCGCCAGAGGCGGACGCGAATTTTTGCCCTGGGCAAGGGGCGGTCGCTTACGCGACCGCTTGAACGTTCTGATCCTTGCCTTGCAGGCTGTGCAGATAG
>CAZLBS010000268.1:0-3546 GCA_964557505.1 uncultured Nitrospiraceae bacterium
CGCTGTAGGAGACCCACGCGCCCAAGACGAGCAACGTGACCACCGCCCAAGCCAGCGCTTCGTTTACCCAGGCCGGGCGCTCGGCCCAATTGGCATGCCGCTGAAAGCGGCGTCCACGCCGATGGTGCTGTGCGGCCGAGTGAAATGCGTCCAAATGCGGATTCGGATCTGTTTCGAGGAAGCGGCAATACGTGCGGATAAAGCCATCGCCATACACCCCGCCAGGCAAACGGCTCCAGTCGCCGCCTTCAATGGCGTCCAAGTGTTCAGATGCGATGCGAGTGCGGACATACACGTCGTCAAGCGAGAGCCCCATCGCTTCACGGCGTGCGCGCAAATCGTCTACCGGCAACGTTTCTTCGGTCATGCCACCTCGTCACCTTCTGCCGTGGGTGCTTCCATGAGGATTTCGCGCGGCTTGCTTCCCACGTGCGGCCCCACGACCCCCCTGACTTCCATCATGTCAATCAACCGCGCGGCCCGAGTATAGCCAACACGCAGTTTTCGCTGCACCATCGAGATGGAGGCCTGCCCCGTATCCAGCACCACCCGAATGGCGTCGTCGAGCAATTCGTCCTCCTCATCCGCGAGCAGTTCGAGCTTCTCCTTGTCCTGTCCGAACCGCTGAATCTCGTCACGGTATTGCGGCGGGGCCTGCCGTTTCAAGTGCGCGATCAGCCGCTCCATTTCCGCATCGCTCACGAAGGCCCCCTGGATGCGCTGCGGCTTCGAACTGCCTGCCGCCATATATAGCATATCACCCATTCCGATCAGGCGTTCGGCGCCGATGATGTCGAGGATGCACCGGGAGTCGACCCGGCTCGATACTTGGAACGACATGCGGGCGGGAAAGTTGGCCTTGATGACGCCCGTGAGCACGTCGACGGAGGGACGCTGCGTGGCGAGGATGAGGTGAATGCCCACGGCACGCGCCAGTTGGGCCAGGCGCGCGATTGCATTTTCGACTTCGCCCCGCGCCAGCATCATCAAGTCGGCCAACTCGTCGATGACGGCCACGATGTAAGGGAGTTTGCGGACGCTGCGGATGGACTCGGGCGGCGGGGCCTCTTCGCCCTCTGCCGCTTCCGGGGCCATCTCGATTTCGCCATTGTCGACGCTGTCGTTGTACACATCAATGTTGCGAACCCGCAGATGGGCAAAGAGCCGGTAACGCTCTTCCATCTCGACAATGAGCCAATTGAGCGCGGCGGCGGCTTTTTTGGGATCCGTGACCACCGGCGTAATCAAGTGCGGGATATCATCGAAGATGCTCAACTCGACCATCTTCGGGTCGATGAGCATGAGCTGCATTTCCTCGGGGCTGTGCCGGTAGAGCAGGCTCGCCAGCATGGCTTTGACCGCGACGGTTTTCCCCGAGCCGGTGGCGCCCGCCACCAGCAAGTGGGGCATCGTCGCAAGATTCGCGACATCCACGTCGCCCGCGATGTTCTTGCCGAGCGCGAGCGGCAACGTTCCCTTGAAGTGCTTGAAGGTGCGCGACTCGAGCAGCTCGCGCAGGACCACCGGCTCCCGGTCTGGATTCGGAACCTCGATGCCGACGCGTCCTTTCCCTGGAATGGGGGCCTCCACGCGGACGCTCTTGGCACGCATGGCCAGGGCAATGTCATCCCCCAGTGCGAGGAAGCGGCTGACTTTGATGCCGGGCGCCGGCTCCAGTTCGAACCGCGTGATGGTCGGCCCGCGCACCACGTCGGTGACGTGTGCTTCAATCCCAAAGGTCTTGAACGTGTCTTCCAGCTTGGCGCTGACAGCGCGCAGTTCATCGGTTAAGTCGCCCCGGTCAAACTCGGGGGCTTCTTCCAGAAGATCGAGCGGGGGCTTCGTGTAAACCTTCGGATATTCATAGTCCGGCGGCAACTCGTCCACCGTTTCGGCGCGTTTGCGCATGAGGGTGACGCCGTCTTTTTTGGCGCGCATGCCATGCAGCGCGGGCTCAGGGCGCTTGGACGCGGTCTCGATCTCCGATTCCAGATCCGCATCGTCCTCGTTCAGAGGCAATTCTTCCTGCTCGCAGGCAGCTTCCTCGATGGCCTGCACGGCGGCAATGGCCGCCTCCGTGGAATCCTCCGGCACGGCGTCAAAGGGCAGGTCCGGCTCGGCCTGCTCGCCCGCGGCGCTCGTGCGAATGTTGATGGCGCGCGAACCATTGGCGCCATAGTTGGTGTCGATGGCCGCCTCGGCGGCATTCTCCGCGATGCGCCGGGCAGGGCGGCGGGCGGGCCTGAAAGCAGCCTTTTCCTTCACTTGCTGCAGCCAATAGGTGCGCAAGCCCGCGGCAATCTCCGTCAGGCCCTCGGCCATGAAGGTCAGAAAATTGCGCATGCCGATGATGCAGTGCACGACGAGAAACTCTGTGGACAAGAGCAGGCCAATCAGGGCGATGCCAGACATGATGACGCTGGAGCCAAGCCAACCGAAGTTTGGCTGCATGACGTGCGCCAGGAAACTGCCGGCGATTCCCCCGGGATAGCTCTCCGTCGATGCCGAGCCTGCCGTCAGATCAAGCAGGCACGCCATGGCGAGCACGAGGATAGCCAGGCCCGGAATCCGCGTTACCAGACGGTCTACGCGCATCTTGCGCAGGAGCATGAAGGCCCACACTGCGGAGATGCTATAGACGATATGGGCGGCGTGTCCCAGGGCTAGCACAAGCAACCCGGCGGCAATGGCTCCGGGAGGGCCGAGCGCATGGGGTGCGCTGGCCAACCCATCGAGCGAACGGCCGCTCACGCCTTGCTGCCCGTCTGCGACAAGCACGACGCAGAGCAGCGCGGATAGACAGAGCACCACGACGCCCGTGACTTCGCGTTTGCGCTCATCCGATATCCGCTGTCCTGCTGCCATGTCCCCTGCCCTGCTGGCGCCCCTTCTCAGGCTGCCGCCGCTTACGCCGCTGTCAAACGCAGCGAAGCCCCTTCAGAAGGCATCCGCATCGTAGCACACACGACCCCAATGCGCAACAAAATATGGGGTGATCTCTTGTCAATGGCGCCACCGATTGCGGCATGCTCGCATGCAAGGTGCGGCGTATGCGCGGGCGCGGCATTGCCTCCGGGCAATTTCGTAGACTGACAGCGAAGTCATGCCTGGAGCTAACGCCATGCACACGCCCGAAAACCGTGCCGCGATTGAATACCGCTACACCTTTCGCTTCGAAGAGGAGGCGGAGCGGTCTTCGATCACGTTCACCGTGCATCTTGATCCCGAGACCTTATGCCATGAAGCCCCAGTGCTGGACCCGATGCCCAACTATGTGCGCCTGTGCGGCGTGCGTTGCGCGGGCTGTCACGAGGAAGGATGCCTGCCAGATGGCATATGCCCCGCCGCCCGCGCGGTCGCCCATGTCGCGGATCTGTTTGGGGACACGATTTCTTTTTCACGCGTGCATGTGACTGTCGAGAGCGGCGTGCGGACGTATGCCGCCGATACCACCATGCAGCAGGCGCTTAGTTCGCTGTTGGGCCTGTACATGGCTACCAGCGGCTGTCCGGCCTTCGCGCCATTCAAGCCCATGGCGCGGTTCCA
>CAZLBS010000268.1:3556-5734 GCA_964557505.1 uncultured Nitrospiraceae bacterium
GGGAGGAAACAATGTTTCGCGCTGTAGGAGCATATCTGTGCGGCGAGTTCTACCGCGCCAAGCAAGGCCTCCCAGCCGACGCCAGCCTCGAGGGGCTCAAGGCGCTGTACCGCCGGCTGCAGTCCATCAACCACGCCCTTGCGGCGCAAATCCGCAGCAGCAGCGACGGCGACGCACACCTGAACGCCCTTGTGCTGCTCGACCTATTCGCGCAGGGATTGCCCCGTTACATCGACCAGGGCCTATTGGAACTGGAGCATATGTACCGGCACATCCTCGAGGAATAGCCTGCAGCAATGCCGCCCATGGCCGGCCGCAGTTACTTCGCGCCGCCCATGTTTTTGAACAGGAAGAGTCCTTCCTTGCCCGGGGCCACGATGTCCATGTGTCCGTTGCCATCGACATCGGCGACCCAGAAGTAGATGCCGACGCCGCTTGCCTCTCCAGCGGGGCCATAGTCAATGGTGTGCCGGTCGAGCTTGGCGCCTTCCACCTCGAACCAATAGACGCCGAGGGGGTCATCCGCGCCGGGGTCGTTCCCCATGTGTGCGCGCCAGCGTTTGCCTGTGACGAGTTCCTCTACCCCGTCCCCATCGATATCGGCCAACTGGATATCGTGAAACTGGGAGCGGCCCGGCTCGATGTCGTGACGCGTCCAGACCGTTTGCCCGCCATCGTCTTGTCCCTGCTCCCACCAGGCCAGGCCATATTCATGCGCGCCGCCGACGATGATGTCGTTGCTCCCATCGCCATTGACGTCATGCACCAGGATGGGGACGCTCGAGCTTTCGAACAGCTTGAAATCGCGGTGGATGGTCCACGGCTGCTCGAAAGGCTTCTCGGGCATTTCGACCCAGCCATGCTTGAAGAGGATCTCGCCGCGGCCGTCGCCCGTGATATCGCCGAAGCCGAGGCCATGCCCCAGCGCAACGTCGGTGGCTTGGTTCACAGTAAAGGCAGCCATGCCCTTGCCCGCTTCATCACGCTGCAACTCGATGACCACCTGCGGGGCGCCCGGCGTATTGGGCACGATGTCCATATGACCATCGCCGTTGATGTCATAGAAGCATGCCCGCTCGACATTGCCAATTTTCGCGATGAGGTGACGCGTCCAGGCTTCGCCCGTGCCGCCGGGGTTCTCCAGCCAGTAGACCGATTCGTTCCACCAGCCGCCGGTGATGATGTCCAGCCAGCCGTCTCCATCCACATCCATCGGGTATGACGAGAAATCGTCGTAATAATCCTCGACGCGCTTGGGCTCGTAAATGCGGTGTTCGATGCCGAAGGACGGCCCCTCAAACCAGACGCCGCCGCTGACGATATCCGGATGACCGTCGCGGTTCACGTCGAACACGGCCGCACCCTCGTAGGTGACATCGCCTAAGCGCGTACGTTCAAAGACCAAGCCCGCCTCGAGCGCTTCGCCCCCAAGCCCGGCGCCCCAGGCGATCAACATGATTGCCGCAACGTGAGTCATCTGACCGCATGCCTCCCTCTTGCACCCGCGCTTCATTAATTCTTTGTGAGTTTCCGCCACTGTATCATGCTCAGGAGCCCGAAAGCGCGCCGGATCGGCTACGCCGTCAACCTGCCAAGCGAACCAAAGAGAAGAGATTGCGGGCTCATCAAGCGCCTGAATGCAGCCCTTTTGGGGCGCCCGCCCCCTCCTCGACCGGGCATGATGCGGCGCCGGTTGGCGAGAAGCATGCCGAATCCTACGCCGTCGTAGGAGGTTGAGAAAGGGATTGACTTCCACCACGTGATATGCAACAATTCCGACGGCTTAGGGAAGGTTCAAGGCTTCGGCCCCCATGTATGACAGAGTCGTTCCAGGGGTTGACAGGCACGAACTGCTAGGCTAGACTATGGGCGGTTACCAGGGGAAGGTAAGCCTCGGTTCCGCGCTGTCGAATGAGCAACATGGTCCACGGTAGTCAGGTATCATGGAATATGGGGCACGATGGCGAGGGCTGGGACTGCACCCTACGATGTGGTGGCTTCGGCCATACAATTTGAGTAGAATTTTTGAGGTGGATGGGCGCTCTGCGAGCTGTACGCGGGTAGGACCGGGCACGCAGGGGAAGCACGAAACGGATTTGAGGAGAAGAGTCTGATGAAGGGTCTCATCACCAAGGCTGCGTTTGCTGCTATTGCAATGTTTCCGGCTATCGTAGCCAT
>CAZLBS010000269.1:0-5717 GCA_964557505.1 uncultured Nitrospiraceae bacterium
GCCGCGGCGCCGGGGTGGGCAGCATGGGCCGCACCCCGGCGCCGGGATGGTCTAGGTATCGATGCGACGCCGCGGCATATGGCCTAGAGCGTCCAGGGCTCGCGGTAGTCGCGCTTCACCCACTTCTGGGCGAATTTCGCTTCCTCGTTGGTCACCTGCATGTTGCCGGCGTCCCACTCGATCTTAGTGCCGGCACGCTGCGCGAGGGCGCCCAGCAAGACGATCTCGGTGAAGGGGCCGGAGTAGTCGAAGTTCGAGCAGGCAGCAGGGCCGCCTTTGCAGGCCCGAATCCAGTCGGCATAGGGGCTGTTGCCAGGGACGCGCGGGATGCTGGGATCGGGCATGGTGTAGTCGGCCATGCGGGAAGCAGGCAAGAGGCGCGGCTTGCCGCCGTATTCGCCACAGGTGGCGTAGCCTTCCGTGCCGATAAAGAGCGAGCCGTTGTCGCCGTCGCCGAGTTCTTGGTCAGCCGGGATGTCGGCCGGGCGGTCTGGCAGCAGGCCGCCTTCGTACCAGTACACCTTCACCGGGGGCATGTCGCCGCGGGCGCCGAATTCATACTTGGTCTTGCTGCGCACCGGGGCCTGATCTTCGGTCTTGTTTTCCAAGATGAGCGGCTCGATGCTCGTGGGATTGTCGAGTTTGAGGGCCCAATTGGCGGGATCCATGATGTGGCAGGCCATGTCGCCGAGCGCGCCCGTGCCGAAGTCCCACCAGCCGCGCCAGTGCCAGGGGTGATAGCAGGGCTTGCGCGTCTCCGGATGGAAGCGCACGTATGGGCGATACTCTGCGGTGCCCAGCCAGAGGTCCCAATCGACCCATTCGGGCACGCTGTCTTCGCCTTCCGGGGCCGTAAGCCCTTGTGCCCAGATGGGGCGGTTCGTCCAGATGTGCACTTCGGTAACGTCGCCGATGGCGCCGCCCCAGATCATTTCACACATCTGGCGCACGCCTTCGTCGGAGTGTCCCTGGTTGCCCATCTGCGTGGCGACGCCCATGTCGTTGGCGATCTTGCGCAGCATGCGCGCTTCGTAAATGTCATGAGTCAAAGGCTTTTGCACGTAGACGTGCTTGCCGAGCTTCATGGCCGCTGCCGCCGCGACCGCGTGTGTGTGGTCTGGCGTGGATACCGTGCACGCGTCAATCTCCGGATGCTTGTCCAGCATTTCACGGAAGTCCATGTAGAACTTGGCATCGGGGAAGTTCGCAAGCGATTCGCGGGCCTGGCGTTCGTCGATATCGCACAGGGCGATCACGTTTTCGCTCCGGCACGCATAGATGTCGCTCTTGCCTTTGCCGCCCGCCCCGATGGCCGCGATGTTCAACTTGTCGTTGGCGGAGACCCGCTTGGGCCGCGCGCGCACGACGCCGGTGAGCGTGCCTGCGAAGGCCGCGCTCGTGCCGGTAATAAAGACCCGGCGTGAAAACTTCTTGCTCATGCTGCTCCCTTTCCAGCCACCGTGCGGGATGGTGTTAAGGCCGCCTCGGGCGCCCCGTCCCCGCGCGCTCTCGATGTTCATGGGCCTGGCTTCAACGCCGGCCGCGCCAGCCGGGGCCTGCAGGCATGCGCCCGGCACATAACGTGAGCATAGCCCACGGCTTGGGCGAGGTCAACGCCCAGTTTTTTCGAAATTGCCCCTTGCACCCGTGCACCATTAAATGCAATCGTAACAGACGAGCCGCATGATGCTAACCGTTATTGCGGGAGTCGGGGGCAACGCGTCTGGCGAGGGGCACGCCGGGCTGCTTTGCAAGGAGCAGTTATGCTGGTCCGAGTGTCGACGGTATGGGGTACGGCAGCTGACGTGTGCGAAGCTGCCAATGCCATGCAGACGGGCGCCATGTTTGTGCCGCGGGCAGCGTGGGATGCCGACAGAGTAGCGGTGAAGGGGCCGGATGTCCGGATCGGGCCGGGCACCATGCGGCGTCCCTTTTCGGTCTCGCGCGAGTGGGGCGTGTTTGTGTGTTCGCACCGGGTGGAAGAGCGTGCGAAGCAATCGGGATTGCCGAGCGTGCTTGTGGTCTTGACCGCCGCGGCCACAGGGCTTGTGCAGTGGGAAGCGCTTCAGTGCCAACCCGAGTTGGTCGCGGAAGACTTTCTCTATCCGGGGCCGCGGGGTTGCGTTTTCGGGCAAGGCGGATCCGGGCCTCCTGTTCCTCCGCGGGTGCAACTGCCTTGGGTGTCGCCCAATGCGCGGGCCTTCTATGTGCAATGCGGGTGTTGCGCGAGCCTTGCCGTGTTGGACGGCATCTTGAATGCAGCGAGCGAGGCGACCCGCCGCAATCGCTACGGAGGGGAGGGAATAGACCCCCGCACGGGACTGGCAGGATCGGCGGACCTGTGGTACTCTCCAAACAGCAAAAGGGGGCGGGATTAAGCAGGTCCCCCTTTGAGGGACGGCCAACATGGACCTTTCGATCTATCAGCCCATCATCGATCACTTCGGCGAACACTGGCTTTTGTACGTGATCGGGGCTGCCGTGCTGCTGCCCCCCATGATTATCTGGCAGAAATACGTGACGCCTGTGATTTTCTGGGCGGTTGAAGTCTTGATCTACACCACGATACTGCACATTATGACGCACTATGTGACGTCGTTTGTGTCGTGGTTTACGAATGAGTCGTCGAGCGAGGCGCTGGCCGGCGGGGCGAGCGTTCAATATGAGACGCCCCTGCTCGAGTTTTGGGATATGTCGGCCTACAGCCCCGTAGGCATTCTCTATTTCGAGTTGGCGATGATGGGGGTCTTCACCTACCTGGTCCTCAAGTTTCGGCCATTCAAGGTGCAGCGCTCGACGAAAGATACCTATGGCAAGGCGACGCCCGAGCAACGCCGGCAGCAGATGCGCGAGCGCATGGCGGCAAAACGGGGCGCCCACCGGTAACGTCTTCTACCCGCCTTCCTGAAGCCGCCGCCTTTCGGCGCTGCTCGGCAAACAGCCCCTGCGTCCGGCCATGCGCGCCAGCACGCGCATTTCGTTCGGTGCGCTTGAATTGGGGCATCGGGTCCGGCTACCCTCGCCTTTCGGACGAACGGAATCTGCGTGCGCCCATTAGCTGCAAAAGCGGCTGAGTCCCACGCCACGCGCCCGGTGCTAGAGGGGATGCCGATGAAAATCTTTGTGCCCAAGGAAGTGCAGGAAGGGGAGCGCCGCGTCCCAATCAATCCCGAGACGGCGAAGAAGTTCGTTGACCTGGGCGCGGAGGTTGTGGTTCAAGAAGGGCTCGGCGAGAGCTGCCGGTTCTCGGATGACGACTTCAAAGAGGCCGGGGCCGAGGTCACTTGGGACCGCAATCAGGCGCTTGGCGAAGCCGATTTGATCCTGCGCATCAACAAGCCCTCCATCGAGGAAGTGCATATGCTCAAAGAAGGAGCAATGCACGTGAGTTTCCTGGATCCGTTCAACAACGACGAACTTGTGCAGGCGATGGCAGCCAAGAACGTCAGCGCGTTCAGCATCGAGATGATTCCGCGCACGACCCGGGCGCAAAAGATGGATGCCCTCAGTTCGCAAGCCAACATCGCGGGCTATATCGCGGTGATCGTGGGCTGCGACCGGCTCGATAAGATTGTGCCCATGATGATGACGCCGGCTGGGACGCTCAAGCCGAGCCGCATCTTCATCATCGGGGCTGGCGTGGCAGGCTTGCAGGCGATCGCGACGGCGAAGCGTCTCGGGGCGCGCGTCGATGCGTTCGACACCCGTCCGGCGGTGGAAGAACAGGTCAAGTCGCTCGGCGGGAAGTTCGTCAAGGTCGACCTTGGGGAGACCGGCGAGACCAAAGATGGCTATGCCAAAGAGCTGACCGAGGAGCAAAAAGCCAAGCAGGCCGAAGCCATGGCCAAGGTGTGCGCGCAAGCGGATATCGTCATTACCACCGCGAAACTTTTCGGGCGGCCGGCGCCGCGCATCATCACCGACGAGATGATCGCGTCGATGCAGCCGGGAAGCGTCATCGTCGATCTCGCGGTTGAGTCGGGGGGCAATACAGAAGGCGCCGAGTTGGGGCAGGAAAAAGAGATTCACGGCGTCAAGGTCGTGGGCCTTCCGTGCCTCGAGGGGCATGCGCCCATCCACGCCACGCAAATGTACTCGGCGAACCTCTTCAACTTAGTCGAAGAGTTCTGGGACAAGGAGGCAAAGACCTTCAACTTGGATCGAGAAGACGACATCATACAGGGCGCGCTCGTTACGCATGGCGGCGAGATCGTCAATGAGATGTTGCTGAAGGTGAAGGGGGCGGCTTCGCCGTAACGTCGAAACCGCCTGTTTGGGGACGCGAATTCGGAAGGCTGCTTGCGGAAGGGAAGGCCACCCATGGAGCTGATACTGCTCGTCTTCACGTTCGTGCTCGCGATATTCCTCGGGTACGAACTCATCAAGAAAGTGCCGTCGACGCTGCACACGCCGCTGATGTCGGGGGCCAATGCCATCTCGGGCATCACGATCGTTGGGGCGATAATCGCGGCAGGGGCGACGGACGATAGCTGGATAAGCGTCGCCGTGGGCGCATGCGCTACGGCGTTCGCCACCATCAACGTGGTGGGCGGCTACCTGGTTACCGACCGCATGCTCGCTATGTTCAAGAGCAAGAAGAAAGGGGGCGGGGAGGCATGACCACATTAATCGTTCTCGCCTACATCGCCGCTTCCGTCTTCTTCATTCTTGGCATCAAGATGCTCAGCAGCGAGGCCACAGCCCGCCGCGGCAACATGATCAGCTCGATTGGCATGGGCATCGCGGTCGCGGCGACCTTGCTGAACTTCAACGTCATTACCCCGACGGGCTACATGATTATCGGTGGTGCGGCTGTCTTGGGCGGGGTCATCGGAGCGGTGGCCGCCATACGCGTGCCGATGACGTCGATGCCCGAATTCGTGGCGTTGTTCAATGGCTTCGGCGGCATTGCCTCGCTCTTGGTCGGCAGTGCGGAGTACTGGCGGCAGTTCATCGCGGTGGGCAACGAGGCCACCGGAGCCGCACTGTATAT
The DNA here is from genome assembly GCA_964557505.1 of uncultured Nitrospiraceae bacterium. GTDB lineage: Bacteria > Hydrogenedentota > Hydrogenedentia > Hydrogenedentales > CAZLBS01 > CAZLBS01. The sequence continues at coordinate 4,994 of CAZLBS010000269.1, forward strand.
TCCAGTGCTTGCCATTTACTTGGCCATTCTGATTGGAGGCGTCACGTTTACCGGCAGCCTCATTGCGTACGCCAAATTGGCAGAGAAGATCGACGGCAAGCCCGTGCTCTTTGCCGGGCAGCAAATCGTCAACAGCGCGATTTTGCTTGGCCTGGCTGTTTGCTTGGTGTTGTTCCTCATCAACCCGGCAACCTTCGGCTGGGTGCTGATCGCCGTTATCGTGCTGGCCTTTATCCTCGGGGTCATGGGTACGATTCCAATTGGCGGGGCGGACATGCCGGTCGTCATTGCCCTGCTGAACAGCTACTCCGGCCTCGCGGCATGCGCGGCGGGCTTCGTGATTCAGAACACCGTGCTCATTGTTTCTGGTTCGCTGGTTGGTGCAAGTGGGCTGATTCTGACGATCATCATGTGCAAGGCCATGAACCGGTCGCTTGCGAACGTGCTGTTCAGCGGCTTCGGCGCGGTCGACACGGCGGCAACCGGGGGCGGCGCGACGGGCGAAGCCAAGAGCATGACCCCGGGCGACGCCTACTACGTGCTCGAGGGGGCCCAGAATGTCGTGTTCGTGCCAGGCTACGGCATGGCCGTTGCCCAGGCCCAGCACGTCGTGCGCGAGTTGGCTGAGATTCTCGAGAAGAACGGCGCCGAGGTCACCTACTGCGTGCACCCTGTCGCAGGCCGCATGCCCGGCCACATGAACGTGCTGCTTGCCGAGGCGGAC
>CAZLBS010000270.1:0-5705 GCA_964557505.1 uncultured Nitrospiraceae bacterium
GGTATGCGGCATCGTGGGGCCCTTGCCAAGCCTGTTCATTCGTGAACACCTCGCCCGGCTGTTCGACATGAATCCACCCGCCGCCCCACTCGCCGATGTCCCCGTCGACCTCAATGCCCTCAACACGGCGAATGGCATGGGTCTCCTCGAGGAAGACCCGCACTTTGCCCGCCAGCGCCGTCGATGGCTCATTGAAGTGGTCATACGCGCCGGTCCAGTGGATCACCGGGGGCTGCCAATCCACCGCCGCGGTACGCTCGAACGCCAGCGGCGCCGTGTACGTTTCGCCGGCCTTCACGAGTGCGCGGATGGTAGGCGTTTGGCTATAGATGCCTGCGGCAGTCTCAATGAGCCCCATGAAGCGCAAGACATCCTCGCCGGGGTTCTCGATGGTCAACTCGCTCAGCACCATGCCGGGCTCGCCCTGTGCCTGAATCTCGGCCGGCGCAGCGGTGACGGCGGCATTTGCCTTAAAGGGGGCCAGCATCGCCGCCATTTCCGCCGTGCGGAATTCCGCCTCGAGGATGCCATCCAACGCGAGAGCCGCCATTTGCGGGCCCTCATCTCGCATCGTCACCCACATGACATGATCGAACTCGCCATAGGCAGGGCCTCGCAATCCCGAGCCGCCGCCGGTCGTTCCCATGGTCACATAATGAATCCCGTCCTTGTGCCGGTGCCGGTATTCATGAATGTGCCCCGCGAAGAACGTAGCGTTACGCCAGGCAAACAGATCCTTGACTTTGTTCCACTCGCCCTCGTTCTCAAACCAGAGCGGCTTGTGCTGGAACACAAAGGTCCACCGCACGTCCTGATGCTCCGCAAGCACTTGTTCCATCCACTCCACCTGCTCGCTTCCATATCCCGTCCCGCGGGTCGGCGAGTCATTCGTGTCGAGGCAGAGGAACAGCACGTCTTGATACAGGAAGAAATAGTAGGCCGGGCCGATGCGCTCGAGCCAGGCTTCGTGCCAGAGCGGATCGCCCACATCGTGGTTGCCCGGGACGAAGAAGAATGGCGCCTCGAGTACGTCGAGGTCAGCCATAAACTCCCGCCATTGCGCATCGAGCTGCTCGCGGGTGCTGACATAGCCTTCGATGAGATCCCCCACGCTCATGACAAACGCGGGCTGGAGCAAGTTGAGCTTTTCCATCGCTTCTCGCCAGATGCCCGGCCTCGGCGTGCCCGTATTGTCCGATGCGATGGCGAACTGGAAATCGCGCGGCGCGTAGCGCACATTCAGGCTGGTCCACGGCAGGGTCTCGCCCTCTAGCCTGTGCTTGATTTCGGGCGTTTCCTGCGCCTCTGCCCCAGCCAACATCAGGCCCATCACGGCAGCAGCGCCGGCCCACACATGCTTCATGCCACGAGTCCCCCCTGTAAGCCCCGGCACATTTTCCCTCTGCACAGCACACCACGCCCAAGAAGTGTGCCACATTGTGGTTAGGGTTCGACGAGGGGCCGGCCACCCCCGCAAAGGTCATGACTTTCCGCGTGTATCAATGCTATCGTTTGCCCGGGCACTGGCTAAAAGGATGGGCGCCATGGAATCGAAGTCTGAAATGTACAAGCAGGCGTGGACGCGGGAAGAGACGCTTGACCAATTGAACAAGCGCATCCACGATGGGGCGAGTTCGCCGCAGGACCTGCTGGCCCGCGCGCAACGCTATCGTGACCGTCTAATCACCGACACGTATCCCATGGCAGTGCCGCCGGAGAGCGCGCGTGTCATGGAGCTGGGCAGCGGCGTCGGCTGGATCATGCAGGCCATGATCGAGCGCTTCCCGATCGCCGAGATTACCGGCCTCGACATTTCCGAGGTGATGATTCGCCGCGGAAAAGAGCGGCTTCCGGATGAGCGCGTCAAGTGGCAGCTCTATGACGGGTTTACCTTTCCCTTCGAGGACAATTACTTCGACAACATCTACTCCGCCGCGGCCATACAGCACATCAACAAAGACGTGGTGTTCCTGCTGTTTAAGGAAATGCACCGCTGCATTAAACCCGGCGGCCATGTCACCTTCCATGTCCTGAGCATTCAACACGTCGTCGAAACAAAGCGTGATTTCACGGACGTCTGCAAGCGCCATATCGCCGGCTCAGGGCAGCATCATCTCTACTTCTACACGGCCGAAGAGTTGCTGGTGTGGTGTTCCGATCTTATCGGCGCAACCGATTTTGATGTGCGGGCGCTAGGCACATCATTGTATGTGCACTTCTCGAAAGGCGGCGCCGAAAAGTTTCTGCGGCCCGAGATCGCAGAAAAGATTCCCTTCCGGCGCCGGAAGAAGTAAGCGGGCCGCGGCGCAAGCAGTCTGAATTGGCCGGCATGTGAAACCATCGTACCCAGCCAAAGCAAAAGGTGAACGCCGCCCCGTCTCGCGCAATGTGATCCTGGTCACCCTCGCGGGGCTGCTCGGCGCGCTCACCTATGCGTTGATGCCGCTCGAGATGGACGAAAGCCCGCGGCGCATGGCCGCCATCTTCGTGCTCGCCATTGTGCTCTGGGTCACAGAGGCCATCCCCCTCTTCGCAACCGGCCTCGTTGTCTTGGCCGCGCAAGTCTGGGCGCTTACCGTCATCCCGGGCCACGATGTCGAAGTCACGGCCGATGCGTTTTTCGGCGCGGTCAGCAATCCCATCATCTTCATTTTCCTCGGCGGTTTCGTCTTGGCCAAGGCCGTTTCACAAGAAAAGATCGACGAGCAATTGGCCGCTCTGCTGATAAGGCCTTTCGGCAGCCATCCCTATGCCGTCATCGCTGGGCTGATGCTGGTCACCGGGCTCTTCAGCATGTGGATGAGCAATACGGCAACGACGGCCATGATGGTAGCCATGCTTGCCCCTATCTTGCGGCAGGCTGGAAAAGACAAAAACCTGCGGCGCGCCCTCACCCTGGCCATTCCCTTCGGTGCCAACATTGGCGGCATCGGCACGCCGATCGGCACGCCGCCCAACGCCATTGCCATGGCGCAATTGCAAGAGCGCGGACTTGGCATTTCATTTCTGCAGTGGATGATCATGTCGCTGCCGCTCATGCTCGGCGGCATGCTCCTCATGTGGGTCTTGCTCATCCTCATCTACCGCCCGCCGCGAACCCCTCTCCACTTGGCCGAAGTCACTGCGTTTCGGCCAACCCGAAAGGCCATCATTGTTTACTGCACCTTCGCGGCGACCATCTTTCTCTGGCTCCTGGGCGGGCGCATCGGCGTGCCGACAGCCGTTGCCGCCTTCGTGCCCATCGCCGTGCTCACCGCTACAGGCGTCATCGGACGCAACGACTTCAATCAGCTTGACTGGGCGACCCTGATGCTCATTGCCGGCGGCATTGCCCTCGGCAATGGCATTACCGCGAGCGAACTCGATAGCGTCATCATGCACCTCGTGCCGCAACAGGGGGTTGTCATCCCCGTCCTTGCCGGGGTCTGTTGCATCCTCGCCGTCGTCATGAGCACCGTAATGAGCAATACCGTCGCCTGCAACATTATCCTGCCGCTCGCGCTGGCCATCGGCATGAGCCTCGGCGGTGAAAGCGAATTGCAGATGATGGCGGTCCTTATCGCCATCGGCGCGAGCTTCGGCATGAGTCTCCCCATCAGCACCCCGCCCAACGTTATCGCCTACAGTACCGGCGAAATCCGCACCAGCGATCTCTTGAAAGTAGGCGGAATCACCAGCATCGCCGTCACCATTTTCATTGTCCTAACCGGTCCCCCTGTCATTCATTTCTTCTTGGGCTAATGGCCGCTTGCCGCCTGCTGCCTTTTCTAAAGGGAAGAGCCCATTCACCTGCGGGGAATGACCACGCGCCTTTACGCCGCTACGTACGCGTACCACGCCGAGAACAGGCTAGTCTGCAATCCCGTTCGCGTTGCGGTCAGGGAAGTCGATGGTGAAGATTTGCGTGAAGTCGCTGCCGTCGTACGCGGTGACACGATTGCCTTCTTCGTCGAAGGCCGGAACGGGCATGTTGTAGGCGAGCTGGCTCCCATCCGGCGACCACACAAGCTGACTGCGCTCAGGCGATGGCGATGCAGGATCCTCAGGCGGCGAGAGCCAGCGCACTTCACGAAAAAGATTTCCCGGCCGCGTGCAGATAGAAACAATGCGGTTGTCTGTGATGCAGGCCACCGAATGCCCCGTCGGGTGCCATCGAACATAGGGGCCCGCCCCCGCATCGAAATCGGTCAATCGCACCGGATCGGTAATCGCCCGCCGAGATGGGTCCGGATCGGGATTGATGAGAAAAAGCTGCTCGCGGCCTTTAGGATCATGTGCGTAATAGACGATGGCCGAGCCGTTTAGCGCGCCACGCACGATGCCGCCAGCCCAGGTATCGGTCAGGCGGCGCACAGTGACCCCCTCCGGCGGCGACGGATAGCGCTGCGCATCCCCACTATCGGACGTCGTGATGTCGGCGTCAGCGGGAACATCCACCACAAAAAGGGACTCAGTGAAGGAGCCATCCTCTTCCATGACCTTCCCAATAAACGCACGCATCACCCCATCACGCCCGGCCCAAGAATCTGCATACGCCTTCACGATATCCCCTGGCTTCGCTTCATCCTCCGGCACGACGCCCACCAAGACAGCAAACCAATGCGTCGCATCGCCGGGCGCATCTGGGTGCGGCTCCATGTACCCAATGGTGCGGCCATACTGCGGCAAGAGATGGTCGTCATAGGTAAAGCCAATGCGCCGCCCATCGCCCGCGTATTCATGGCGGTGCGTGCCCCCCCGGTGGGCCCCCGGCAACGATGGCCGGTCTGCCGCCACGTCGCGGTAGTCCAGCCACGTCAGTTCCTGCGAACCATCCCCCGGGGCCGCGGCGCCGCGCCGGTTGTCCTTCGCATAGGCGCCCCGTTCATCCACCTCGCTCACCGGCGGCCCGTGAATAAACGCCACTTCCCGGCGTGCAGGCGAATAACTCGCCGCCCCCACGCCAGGAGCTGCGTTCGGGCCCGTGACCACCGGGGCCGGCGCATACAACACTTGTTCTTCACCGGTGAACAAATCTAGCTGCTCGATCGACGCGCAATTCTCAATCCCGGGCCCCACCGTCTCCCGCGTGTCATATACCAAATACCGGCCATTCGCCGAGTAATTATCATTATTGTCGAGGATATGGTTCTTGGCTGAAAACGTCCTCTGGATTTCATCGGGATATTGGTTTTTCTGGGCATGAGCCTCAGAGCACGCCACCGAGATCATCACAATTACTCCAAGCGCAACCACCGAAAATGTTTGCGCCAATACTCTAAGTAACACCATAACTTACTGTTATCTCCGGGGGCCGCGTTCTGGATGTGCTTCACTATAGGACGATTGCCGTTGCAAAAGCGAACCAGCCCGCGATGCATGGCGCTTCGCGGGCTGGCGGACTCTGATTCGCTGTGTAGCTAAAGAAGGCCTACGGGGCACGCCGCGGTCGGCTGGCAGCCCGCTCCTCATGGCGGCTCACAACCTTGACCGGCGCCAAGGAACGCTTGGGCCGCAACGCGGCAAGCGCCTCCGTAAGGCTTGCCGGCAATAGCTTTACCGCGACAGTAAGCGTAAGCGCCAGCAACAAGAAAATGACCGATTGGTGCATGGCCTCGTTGATTGGGTTGAGCCATTCTCCGGGACTCATCGTTCGCGTTCCTCCATGTTGACGGGCGCTTGCGCCCCCGCTGCTCACCTCCTGTGGCCATCTCGAATGAGTCCCC
>CAZLBS010000271.1:0-5653 GCA_964557505.1 uncultured Nitrospiraceae bacterium
GATGATCGCGAAGGGGCACGACTATCCCGGCGTCACCCTCGTCGGGGTGGTGAACGGCGACACGGGCTTGTGCGTGCCCGATTTCCGCGCGGCGGAAAACACCTTTCAATTGCTGACGCAAGTGGCCGGGCGCGCGGGGCGCGGCGGGAAGCCGGGCGAGGTGCTCGTGCAAACCTACCGCCCCCGGCACTATGCCATTCAGCTTGCGGCTGCCCACGATTACCTTGCCTTTGCCGAGCGCGAACTCGAGGAGCGCGGCCGCGCCGGTTATCCGCCCTACCGCAGGCTGGCGAATCTGATGGTCGAAAGCGAAGACCCCGACATGGCCGAGCGGGCCATTCAAATGGTCGAGCGCCTGACCCGGCAGGCCGCCGCCGCTCTCGGCTACAGCGGACTCGGCTATATGGGCCCGGCCCCCGCCAGCGTCAAGCGCATCCGCAAAAAATACCGCTGGAACTTCGGCATCCTCTCCAACGCCAGCAAACGCCTCAACGCCACCGTGCGCGAAGTCCGCCACCAATGGGAAGAACAGCCCCTCAAAGGCGTCGCCCTAAAAATCGACCTCGACCCCTACAGCACGTACTAGCAAAAGCCGGCCTTCACTTCGTGAAGAGTCTCTCTGACAGCGTTCTTTTTTTGCAGAAAATTCATCCGGTCTTTACGGCGCCTTGGCGATGGAGCGTGCCAAGAACGTACGGTACGCGCCAAACTGCTCGCGCAATTCGTGCTGAATCCCGTGGTAGGTCTTGTAGGTAATTGTCAATGCAGCCACCAACAATATGGGGCAGGCGAGCCACAACGGCAGTGCGGCTGCCGCCAGATAGACCGCGCCGATGCCTCCGATAGCTGCGAAGATGGTCCATCCGGACCCATAGCGCAGTTCAATCCAGTGCGTCGCGATTCCGATAGCCATAAAGGCAGGCTGCGCGCAACAGGCTGCCATTAGTGCCGTGGGGTCTATATCGATTGCCAGTGCGATTAGCATGAATGCGAGGGCGTGCGCCATCGCCATGGCCCCGTAGAAGCTCAGCAATAGCCTGGCGTATGCCCGGCGCCCATGCGGCAACGGTCCATAGGGCAGATCCATCGAGACGCGGGCGAAGATTCCAGCCATCAAGTAAGCGAAAGCAGGCCACAGCAAGAGGCCCCCTGCCGACTCGAAGATGGAAAAGCTGGCCGCTGAATCTCCCGCACGGCCCCACGCGAAAACCATTATGGCCTCTCTCGATCCTAGGAACATGATGATGAGTCCGGTGGGCGGCAAGGTCATGAGCAAGCCATTCACAAGGCCCTTGCTTAGATAGCTATGCTGCCGCGCAGGCGCGCGGGCTGCAAGACCCTCAGAGGAATTCCAAGGCAACCGCGCGCTTCTAGCCCGTCGGCGCCCCCCTGTGCGCACCTGGCGGCTGATGTACAGGCTCGAAGCGAGGACGCTAGCCGAAGCGATAGTGAATAGGCCCAGAAGCGAGACGGTGATGCCCCATTCGTGATCCGAGAACGCCAACCTTGATGCCATGGTAAAGGTGACAGCCAGTAAGCCGCAGCCATGAAGGGCGGCGCCAAGCAGTCCCCACGTCCAATCTCTATGCTTAAAACTTCCGTTTACGAGAAGCTGCGCGCCACACCAACTCAATGTGAACATAAACGCTCCGCTGAGTCCGTATGCGTTTGGGAAAAGCGGCAAAAACAGAAGAAATGCAAGAAGGGATGGAACGGCAATCAGGGCGAACCAAAGAGGCACGCTCACGGCTACGGGCGGGACTGGCAGCACGCGCCAAACGGCGATCTGTGGCTGTGCACCGATATAGATAAAGGAGCCAACAAGGACAGCAAGGCCGCCCATTAAGAACGTGGCAAGGATCGCCACCGTGTCCGGCGGGCCTCCCCGCATTCCGCGCGAGGACTCGAGCACAAGGGGAAGGGGATAGCCCAAACTTAACCACATGACACAGCAGGCCCCCATCCCGAATAGCACTTCCCACTGCGAAAGGACTGAAAGAACGAGCCGGAGGCTGCTTGGGACCTGCACATGCTTCATCTCACTGCCCCATGCCGCCGCATCGCCGTTCCGATTACTATCGTCAAGGCCGCCGATGGCAGCATCATCGCCCCCAACGAGGGCTGGCGAAAAAGCACGCCGCGCAGGATGGTGAAGGGCGTTGATGTCAAGGTCACCATGGCAAAGACTGCTGCGTGGATTTGAACCGGTAGAGGGCGCTGCCGCGCAGCGACCAATGCAGCGCGAGCAGACCTGCAATGAAGACGGGGATGCCGAATAATAGGACAACAACAAGAACCTCACGAGTGGTCATGCTTTGGAGGAAATGGCTGCCAAGGACCATTCCAAGCCCAAGCGCTCCCAGTGCGAGAGGCGTCGCGTGAACAAGGAAAACGTGCAACGCCACAGCGATGAAACAACCTCCCAAAAGCAGCATCTGAACGAGATAGATCTCATCTTTTTCGAAATTCGCGGCATTGGCGAGCACGGAGAACGCTATCCACCCAGTAGCCATGCCACATGCTGGCAAGGCGATCTGATTTGCGGCGTACGTGCTGAGACGTATGGGCAGGGTTCGATGCACGCGCGCCTCGGATAGGCGCGTCGTCATGCTAAACATTACGGCATATGAAGGAGTCATGGCGGCGAACAAGCCTATCAGCATAAGCGCGACGGAGAATTGCTCCCCATCCCCCTCTACCTCCCACTGGCTGAGCCAATTGCGCAGACCCATCGCGTGCAGTGTTGCAGGGCTTGCCATACCGAGCGCTCCTATCAGGGCCGCCCGGACGTAGTCCCGCGCAATCGGATGTCCCACGCGGTCGAATACGCGCTCTAGCCATAGCCAAGGGGTAGGTACACGCATGCTCGCATTCAATCGGACCGGCCGGGTCGTCCAGCCGTAGACACAATGCAAGCTGAGCGGCACGGCCGCAAGTGTGCTCAACATCACGGCCGGAAAGGTCAGGGCATCGGGCGTTGCGAGTTGCCGGGGCGAAAGCGACAGCATGCCAAGGAGGGCCCCGAGCACGAACAGTCCCACACCCGAGTAGTGTGCACGGGGATGCTTGGCCTGCAAAGCATAGGCTGCCAGCCCAATGACCAAGCATGTGAGGGTGAGGACGAATCCAGCGGCATGGAGATTGTGAATGGTGGGTCCTTCCAACGCGAGCACGGGTACGTAGAGGGCAGCGCAAGGCGGAAGCATGATTAAGAGAAAGCTTGATAGCGCGAACGACCATCTGCCGATGGGCATGACTCTATAAATGGGGGTCCGCTCGTAGAGCGAAATACTAGCGGCCATAGCATAGAAAAGTATTTCCAACAGCCATAATACCTCAATTGACACGTCGAACCGTGCGGTGGACTCAGAAGCTGAGTTGAGGGAAGCCGATGAAAGGCCCAGCGCCATCAGCACCGTAAGGCTAAAATACATTAGCGCCATGTTGACATGATTCCGCCCCCAGATATCCCGCCAAATGTTGTGCATTACCGTCCGGGCTCCTTCACGAGGGCGACGAAGAGTTCTTCGAGGGTGAGGGGTTCGGTGGCGTTGGGTTCGAGGAAGCGTGCGGCGCCGTTGGCGGGGGAGATGGCCTGGGTGTCGATGAGGAGGCGTGCGCGGGTGTGGGTCTTCTCAAGGACGCGGATGCCAGGGGCTTCGAGGGGGAGTTCTCCGGCGCCGCATTCGGCGATGCGGAAGCGCTCGACGAGTTGGGCGGCCGGCCCTTCGAGGAGGAGCTTGCCTTCATGGATGATGCCGAGGTAATCGGCAAAGCGTTCGATGTCGGCGAGGTTGTGCGATGAGATGAGGACGGTGCGGCCGGGGTCTTGCACGGCCTCGAGCAATTCGCGGTAGACCTCCTGCTTCACGACGGCGTCGAGTCCAGTGATGGGTTCGTCGAGAATGACGAGGCTGGGCTTGTGCGACAACGCGGCGACAAGGCCGAGCTTGGTCTTCTCGCCGAAGGACATCTGCCGGATGGCCTGGTTCTCCCGCAGTCCGAAGCGGGTCATAAGGCGGGTGCAGTAGTCCTGATCCCAGTCGGGGAAGAAGCCTCGGTAGAGCGAGAGCACGCGTCCAACGCGTCCCCATGCGGAGTAGTCCATCTCGGGGCCGTAGTAGCCGAGGCGCTGCTTGATGGCCGTCTCTTCTCGCCAATGGTCCTGTCCGAAGATGGTGATGCTGCCGCCGTCGTTTTTGCCCATGCCGAGCATCATCTCGAAGGTCACGGTTTTTCCGGCGCCGTTCGGCCCCACGAAGCCATAGATCGCCCCCCGCGGCACGGTCATGTCGAGCGGACCCAACTGGAACCGGCCCAGCCGTGTGGTCAGGCCGCGAATTTCAATCACGGTTTCGGCTGGTGCTGCTGCTTCCATCGTCATATGCCTGCCCTCCCTGTCGCTCTTCTTTCGTTTCGCGCGAAAAGAAAGAAGCAACGAAAAGCGCCTTGCGCATGTACCGTGTGGTTTCTACTACCCATGCGGCGCGCCACGGGCGAACGTGTCTGGCCGTGGCCCCTGCTGCTGTGAAGGCTCCCCGGCGAGCGACCGCTGACCTCGCGTGAGTCGCGGTTTGCGGCGGGGCTCGCAGAGCCACACTTGGCATTCATTTGACGTTGGCGTCTTCATGGTGCGCGGTCTCTTGAAACAGGCGCGCCAGTTCGCGGCGGCCGATCCCAGCTTCGGCGGCAGCTTCGCGCGCCTCACGCAGCAGCCGGATCACGTCGCCGCGCTTGGCGGCTTTGTGCCTTGCTACGCCTTCTTCGGAGATGAAGGTGCCGATGCCTTGCTTGCGGTAGATGATGCCTTCATGTTCGAGCTGCTCATAAGCCCGCTTCACGGTGATGAGGCTCACGAGCAGGTCCTCGGCCAAGGCGCGAAACGAGGGCAAGGCGCCGCCGGGTTTGAGCCGTCCTTCCCCAATCGCCCGCTTGATGCCGCGCACGATCTGTTCGTAGAGCGGCCCCGCCGCCGCGGGCGACACGCGCAAGCCCAAGTCCAGGTCCGCTTCGTTGCTCATGGTGTATATGGTAAACATACACAGCAAGACGTGTCAAGCCCCGGGATTGGACCGCCTGCATCGAACCTTCCGCCCCGGGCTCGGGCGGCGCATGCGCCGGCGGAGGGGGCCGCTGGAGGCGCGCTGCGATGCAACCCTTCAGGCGGTTTCCGTATACTTGCATGCGTGTCGGCCGGGGGGCGCGTCTTGCCTGCCCGGCACTTCTTGCTGGAGGCTTCTCTTGGATAAAATCCTGGTACGCGGCGGCAAGCCGCTGCATGGCGCCGTGCCGGTCCGGGGGTCGAAGAATGCGAGCCTGCCGCTGATGGCAGCGGCGATTCTCGCGGAAGAGACCTGCCTGCTCCACAATGTGCCCTGCCTGCACGACATCTTCACGATGGACAAGCTGCTCTCGGAAATGGGCATGCGCATCGACTTCACGGGCCGTGCGATGACCCTCGAGCCGCAGTCCATCGATTCGCACTATGCGCCATATGATCTCGTGCGCAAAATGCGCGCGTCCTTTTTCGTGCTGGGGCCGCTGCTCGGCCGATTCGGAAAGGCCAAAGTGTCGCTGCCCGGCGGCTGCGCCATCGGCACGCGCCCGGTCGACATTCACCTGAAGGCCCTCGAGCGCCTCGGCGCGGCGATAC
>CAZLBS010000272.1:0-2380 GCA_964557505.1 uncultured Nitrospiraceae bacterium
GCACGACCCACCGCGAGAGTTACAAGGATCTCGCCGTCATCACCGTCGTGATACCTTTGATCGCGGTCGGCATCTGCACGGCGCTGGCAATAGCCCTTACGGCAGCGGGGATATGGTAAGCACGGCACGGCACGGCACAAGCCCGCGAGGCTTCACGCTTATCGAGTTGCTCGTCGTCATCGGCATCATTGGCGTGCTGGCGGCGCTGCTCCTTCCCGCGCTTTCGCGCGCACGCGAATCCGCCCGCCGCGCTTCTTGCCAAAACAACCTCAAGCAGTGGGGCCTCATTTTCAAGATGTACAGCAGTGAAGCCAACGGCGAAAAATACCCTCCGGTGCAACTCATCTTCGCGCCGGAAGACTTCGCCCCAGCGCCCGCCGTCCGCGCCATCTATCCCAAGTATCTCACCGACCCTTCGATCCTCATCTGCCCGAGCGACCCGTCAGATACCATCGAAGATCTACAGGATGAAAATGGCGAGTTCGACATTCATGTCTCGAGCCGCGAAGGCGGCAGCCTTGGCGAGGTCGCCGCCAGCTACGCCTATTGGGGCTGGCTCTGGGACAAGCTCGACGACGGCGTGCCTACGCGCCCCCTCGGCAACATCGCCGCGCTCATCGGCGGCGCCGTCGCCACCCCCGCCCCGCTGCAGTTCGCCGAGAGTTTCGCGAACCTCATCGATGACATCATTGCCGCGGACAGCATTGCCCCGGCGGACGGCGACATGCGCGTCACCACCGAGGGCCAAGGCAATGGCGATTCCCAGACCGTCTACCGCCTGCGGGAAGGCATCGAGCGCTTTCTCATTTCCGACATCAACAACCCCGCCGAGACCGCCCGTGCCCAGAGCACGATCTGGATCATGCATGACCTTGTCTCCCAGCCCCCAAATGCGTTCAACCACGTTCCCGGCGGGGCCAACATCCTCTACTTCGACGGCCATGTCGGCTTCGAACGCTATCCGGGACCCGCCCCCCTGTCGCGCGTCTTTGCACGCGTCATCGACGGAATTCTATAGCATCAAGCACCCCTCTCGGCATCGACGGCAACGAAAACAGTTGACCTTTTGACGCAATTGACTTACCATAAGGGTGTACGCCGTCTAGTGGGAATACCCTGCAAAGGCGGCATACCGGGTACTCGCGGGGAAGATGGGACCTGCCTCGCACAGCGTAGGGTTGGGAAGTATCTGGGGGGTTGCCAACGCCCGCTTTGTACCTGCTCATTGCCTCAGGTCCAACGACTGAACTCATGTGCATCATGCCAAGAAAGGAAAAGCAATGAACAAGAAAGGCTTCACGCTCATCGAATTGCTGGTGGTCATCGCGATCATCGGCATCCTGGCAGCGATTCTGCTGCCGGCGTTGGCCCGCGCCCGCGAGGCGGCCCGCCGCGCAAGCTGCCAGAACAACCTCAAGCAACTCGGTCTCATGCTCAAGATGTACTCCAATGAATCGAAGGGCGAACGGTTTCCGGCCCTGCAAAGCGTTGCCATCCTCTACGGCGAAGTGGTGGACGACGACAGTGCTGGCGCTCCCCAAATCTGCAGTGTCTTTCCTGAGTATCTGACCGACGCCAACATCTTGTTCTGTCCGTCGGATGCTGAACTCGGGGACCACATTCAAGACCTCGAAGAACTCAATGGCAACATTGCTGCAAGCCCAGGCCAAGCCGACGCCAGCTACATTTACCTGAGCTGGGTGTTCGACAACGGTGAAAACGTCTCCTCCATCAACGGAGGCGGATTCCTCACGCTGACCGCGCTGTCCGCCCTCCTCGACGATACTGTTATTCCAGACGACGCGACCGTACCGACACAAATCGGGGCGGCTCTCGACGCACTGATTTTTCAGGGCGGCGCCAGCGTAGGAAACGCGCTCGGCGAACTCGCCGGAGGAAATCCGTCCAGCCAGAGTCTGGCAACAATTGCCAACGCAATCGATTCCGATGCCAATGTAGATGCGTTGACATCCACCTACCCAGATGCGAGAACCGGCGCCTCGCTTTCCCCGTCGACGTTGGGCAATGGCGGCGGTGGAACCGTGTTTCGCCTCCGCGAGGGCATCGAACGCTTCCTCATCACCGACATCAACAATCCCGCTGCAAGCGCGCAAGGCCAAAGCAACGTATTCATCTACTTTGACACGCTGGGCAACGCAGGCGGAACGGTGTTCTTCAACCACATTCCGGGTGGATGCAACGTCCTGTACTTGGATGGCCATGTGGACTTCGTCAACTACGATGAAGATGGCGAGATTCCAGTGTACGGTCCCGTCGCAAACCTGGTGGGCGCACTCTTCGCCGGCTAGCATGGGGCTGCGCGCGCTGAAGGCCACGTAGTCGCGCGTCTCCTCCTACGGCCGCTCAATACGCTTCCCCG
>CAZLBS010000272.1:2390-5646 GCA_964557505.1 uncultured Nitrospiraceae bacterium
CCGCGCTCTTCGGAGCGCGGGGATTTTTTCTTCCCTTTCTCACACAGAATTAACTATACTCTAAAGCACGGGCTATCCGTTGCGGGGCGGGGTCAGGTTCTTCGGTTGTCAGCAATGACGAGCAGGGCGCTGCCTGAAATCCGGGTCTCCCAATTGGGGTCCAGGACGGTCATCAACCACATTTCATTCCGGAAAGGGGAGCTTATGAACAGGAAGGGATTCACACTCATCGAATTGCTGGTGGTCATCGCGATTATCGGCATCCTGGCCGCGATTCTGCTGCCAGCCTTGGCACGGGCCCGCGAAGCCGCTCGCCGCGCCAGTTGCCAGAACAATCTCAAGCAACTCGGTCTCATGCTCAAAATGTACTCGAATGAATCCAAGGGCGAGCGCTATCCTGCATTGCAGGTCATCGAATTCGAAGACGATGGAACGCTGGACGACGCCATCGCCGGGGCGCCGCAAATCAGCAGCGTCTTCCCTGAGTATCTGACGGATGCGAACATCCTGTTCTGCCCGTCGGACGCAGAACTGGGCGAGCATTTGGAAGACTTGGAAAACGACAACGGCAACATCGCCGCGGATCCGGGCGATGCCGACGCCAGCTACATCTACCTCAGCTGGGTGCTCGACAACGGCGATGATCTGAGCCCCATCAATGGGGGCGGCTTCCAAACGCTGACCGTTTTCCAAGCGTTGTTGGATGGCGTCGAAATTCCAGACGATGCCTCCGTGCCGACGCAAATTGGCGCGGCACTCGATGCTCTTGTTGGACAGGCCGATTCGGCCACATTGGCAGCGGTTGGCAGCCTGGCGAACGACCCGACCAACGAGGACCTCACCCTCGTGGCGCGCGCTATCGACTCCGACGCCGACGTGACCGTCGACTTCGTCCCTGACACCTACACGAGGACAGGGGGCGGCAGCGTCGCCTCGGCCACGCTTGGCAATGGCGGCGGCAGCACGGTCTTCCGCCTGCGCGAAGGCATCGAGCGCTTCCTGATTACCGACATCAACAATCCTGCCGCCAGCGCCCAGGCCCAGAGCACGGTGTTCATTTGGTTCGACACGCTTGGCAATGCGGGGGGCACGGTCTACTTCAACCACATCCCCGGCGGCTGCAACGTGCTGTATCTCGACGGCCACGTCGATTTTCAGAACTACGCGGAAGATGGCGACCCGCCAGCATATGGCCCGATCGCCAATCTCGTTGGCGCGCTCTTCGCCGGCTAAGCACTAGGCAAGCGGATTACGCGCTATGAATGCTATACTCCCCGCGGTGTCCCGCCGCGGGGAGTTTTTCGTGTTTGCCAGCGGCGAACCGGTCAAATGCTGAGGAGCATGGCATGCTGAAACGGATTCTGATTGGGTTGGCCGTTGTTTTCGTGACCGCTATTGCGGCCGTGCTCATCATGAAGGCACGCGCGGATGCCCGCGTTTTCGAGGGGTACTACCCCAATCTGCCGCTCAACGCACAAGTGCGCTTCGACGAAGACACCGAGAAATACCGCCGGGTTGAATTTACCATCGACGCGCAGCCCCTCGCCGAGGATCCACTCATCCGCACGGTGCCGGTCATCATGTGCATGCCCAAAGATGAAGGACCGCATCCTGCCCTTATCTTTCTGCACGGCATCGGGCAGAAGAAGGATTTCGTCGAGGAAATCGCCGCGCCTTTCGTGCGCGAGGGTTTCGCCATTCTGTCGCAAGACCAATACACCCGCGGCGAGCGGCGGCTGAACAAGCCGGAGTGGGCCGAAACCGGCTTGGGCCAAGTCCGCTGGGGCCTCATCGAGGGGAATGCCCTCACGCAGCGCGCCGCCATGAATGTGCTCGAGACGCGCCGCATTGTCGATTACTTGCAAGACCGCCCCGACATCGACCCCGACCGCATCTACCTGATGGGCGCAAGCTTCGGGGCCATCACCGGTGCAACGGCGGCGGCCAAAGAACCACGCCTGCGGGCGGCCGTCCTCTGCTATGGCGGCGGCCACTTGCCCACCCTGCTCGACAGCCGCATCTCCCGGCAATATGCCGGCGGCTGGCTTGATGTGGTCATCCCGTTTGCCAGTTGGTATGCCTCCGCCCTCGACCCGGCCAAGCACGTCGGCGAAATCGCCCCGCGCCCCGTGCTCATCCAGAACGGCAGCTACGACCAAGTCGTCCCTGCTGAGAGCGGACGCAAACTCTATGAAGCAGCGAACGAGCCCAAGGACTTCGTCCTGTACGATAGCGACCACATCGGACTCGACCCCGTCGTCGTCGTTCAGGTGTTGAATGACACGCTCGACTGGATCAAAGAGCAGGACGCCGCGCTTAATCCAACCGTGGCCGAGGAAAGCTCGAAAGACTCCGATTCCAGGACGCCTGCAACCGCAAGCCTTGCTTCCTAGCCGCTTCCATCATCCTTCCGGCTCCCGCTATTACCTCATGTAAACGCGCGAAAACGCGTAAGTTCTAGCGAATACCCCCCCCTTGGGCGAAAGCGCGCAGGGTTACAGTTGACAACATCCATGGGAGTTGCTACGCTTTGCCCGGAACCCGCAAAAGCCGCATGCCGGGCGAACCGCGCGGACGGATTCCGAGGGAAAGGGCAGGAGCATGTCAGAGAGCAAGAACCGCGTCTTCACGAGCGGCGAGGTGGCCCAGATTTGCGGCGTCTCGCCTGACACGGTCTCGCGGTGGTTCGACTTAGGCCAAATCGAGGGCTACCGTTTAGGGCCCGGCGGCGACCGGCGCATCCCGTACGAAGGCTTGCGCACCTTCATGCTGAGCCATGGCATCCCGCTGGAACGCTTGGAACAAAGCGGGCAAACGATCCTTGTCGTCGACGACGACCCGCATTATCTCGATGTCATTCCGGCCGCGCTGAACAAGCAGGGCGACTACAAGATATTTACCGCGTCCACAGGTTTCGATGCCGGGGCCATGGTCGCCGACAACAACCCGAACCTCGTCATTCTGGATATTCATCTTTCGGATATGGATGGCCGTATGATTTGCGAGCGGGTGAAATCGCGCCCGGAAACCAAGGCCACGCGCATGTTGGCCATCAGCGGCTTCATCGAGGATGGCGAATTCGAATCGCTCGCGGATTATGGCTTCGATGATTATCTGAAGAAGCCCTTCTCGCTCAATGATTTAACGGAGAAAGTGCAAAGCTTGCTCGAGCGTCCGCCCGCGAAGCTTGCCCGTCCAAAGCGCCCGGCGTAAGCGCGCCTGCCGCCTGCTCTCAGCATGTCCTTCAGCCCGCTCT
>CAZLBS010000273.1:0-5639 GCA_964557505.1 uncultured Nitrospiraceae bacterium
GCAAGCCGGACCTTATCGTTACCGTTCCGCTTTCCATCGGTCCGCCGCCCGCCGATTCCGAACACGTGGACAGGCCCGATGCGGTGTTCTCCTGGTCGCGTTCTTCCGGAGCGCATGACATAGCCTTCGAAGGCAAATTGCACGGCGAGTTGCTCTCGGCGCAGGTCGAGACGGCCGGCGAGACCATCCCGCTGTCGCTGCCGATTGACCCCGATGTCATGCTGTCGACGGATATGCTGCCCGCCATCAACGCCGCTACGATGGAGGTCGGCGATGTGTTCACCATCGACACCTTCGACCCGATGAGCATGAGCACCGCCAAGGCGCGCGTTGAATGCGTCGGGCGCGAACAGCTCGAGTTGGCGGGCGAAACCATCGAAGCCATCAAGCTCGAAATCGATGGCGGCGGCTACACCTCTACCGCATGGGTCGACGAGGCCGACGATGTCGTCCGCCTGCAGATGCCGTTTGGATTTATTCTCGAGCGGGCCGAACCAGACATCGCCATTGCCGGCACGTGGAACAAGGAGGGCGGTGCGGATGAACAGACGGAGGCCGCGCGCGACTTCGTGCAAATGGCGAGCATTGCGCCGGAAGGCCTGACCCCAGCGCGGGGCGCCACGCGAATGCGCGTACGGCTCTCCGGCATTGGACCCGGCATCGCTGTGCCCGAAGATGCGGCGCAGCGCTTCCTGCCCGACGGCACGCTTCTCATTCAGCCGCCTCAACCCAATGCGGAGTGGGCGCCGAATCCAGCGGGCATCGCGCAAGAGCTGAAACCCTTTCTCGCGAGCGATCTCATGGTGCAATCGGGGCACACGCGCATCGAAGGCCGGGCACGCGCTGTGACGACACGCGCGCAGACCCCGTGGGAGAAAGCGCTCAGCATCCACAATTGGGTCTATGAAAATGTCGAGAAGACCCCCGTCCTGAGCTTCCCCTCGGCGCTCGAAGTATTGGACCAGCTCGAGGGCGACTGCAACGAACACACCGTGCTCTATGCTGCGCTCGCCCGGGCTGTGGGCATTCCCACGCGCATCGCCGTCGGCATCGTGTGGAGCGAAGAGTACCAAGCCTTTTATTATCACGCCTGGCCCGAGGTGTATGCAGGCCGATGGGTATGGATGGATCCCACCCTGGGACAGCCAGTAGCGGACGCCACCCACATAAAGCTGCTCACGGGCGGGATCGATCAGTGGGCGCGGCTCGTCGGATTTTTAGGAACGCTCGAAGTGGAGGTGCTCGAAGTCTCATGATTCAGATGGAAGACCTGACCAAGACCTTCGGCGCCAAGCTCGCGGTGAATCACATCGACCTCGAGATTCCGGAAGGGGAGTTCTTTTGTTTTCTCGGGCCGAATGGCGCGGGCAAAACCACCTCCATCAAGATGTTGACCGGATTGTTGCATCCCTCATCGGGCCGCGCGCTGCTCGGCGGCTACGACATGCAGCGCCAGCCGGTGCAAGCCAAGAGCATCATCGGCTACATTCCCGACACGCCCTTCCTCTACGACAAGCTTACCGGCCGCGAATTCATGCACTTTGTCGCCGGCCTCTACAAGATGCCGAAAGACCAGGTGAAGCGCGTCGGCGAAGACCTGCTCGAGATGTTCGGCATTGCGCATGTGGCCGATCAGCTCATCGAAGACTACAGTCATGGCATGCGCCAGAAGCTTTCCTTCGCCAGTTGCTTCCTGCATGAACCGCGCATCGTCATCGTCGATGAGCCATGGGTTGGCCTCGATCCCAAAAACATTCACTTTGTGAAAAACTTCCTGCGCGAAAAGACGCGGCAAGGGCTGACCGTTTTCATGTCGACGCATACCCTGAGCATCGTTGAAGAAATCGCCGACCGGGTGGGCATCATCAACAACGGGACGCTGCTCAAGGTCGGGACTGTTCAAGAAATCATCGCGCTCAGTGAAAAGCCGGGCTCGCTCGAGGATGTCTTCCTGCAGCTCACCGAGGGCATCGAAGAAACGGCTGCCGAAATGAACGCTCCCGTGGCCGCTGAAGCCTAAGCGGCCGGGCGTCCATCCATGGATCAAATTCTCGCCATCCTGACGGCCAAGAGCCGCATCTCGAAGCATACGGTTGCGTCCATTCGCTACGAGTCCAAACTCAAGGTCGCCGTCGTCGGCATATCGGCGGTGGTCCTTTGGATTGGCGGCTTCATCCTCTTCTACTTCGGTTTTGATTTCCTCAAGCAGCAAGGCGCCGACATTTTAGGCGGGGCCGATGCATTCATTATCGGCCGCGTGCTCATGGCCCGCTTGCTTGCCGTATTCGCCATGGCCCTTTTCTTCATGCTCATCTTTTCTAATGTGCTCATCTCTTTTTCTACGCTCTACAAAGCGCATGAAGTCAAGTATCTCGTCCACAGCCCGATACGCTACAGCGATTATTTTCTCGCGCGCTTTACGGAAATCGTTTCGTTTAGTTCATGGGCCTCGGCCTATTTGGGCTCGCCGCTGATATTGGCCTACGGCCTCGTGGAAGGAGCGCCGTTGCGCTTCTTCGCCGCGGCATTTCTCTACTACCTCCCCTTTGTCGTCATTCCAGCAGCCATCGGCGCCATCATCGCGATGGTGCTCGTGCGCGTTTTTCCCCGCCTCGGCACGGGCGCGATGATCGCCCTGGGCGTAGCCGTCGTTATTGCGGGGGGGCTCTTCTTCTACTACCGCATCAACGCCCAGCAATTGTCCGATGCCGATCTTGCCCTCGCGATCTTCGAGGCCGCCGGGCAGACGCAATCGCCCTGGCTGCCGAGTTTCTGGGCGGCGAAAGGCGTCTTGCTGGCGGGCGCGGGGGAGTACGGCGAGGCGGCCTTCTTCTGGCTCATGCTTACAGCCAACGCGTGCTTTGCCACCCTCATCGCCGCGGCCATGGCCGGCGCGATTTTCTATCCCGGCTGGACCTATCTGATGGGACAAGACCGCACGCGCGAGCGCCCCATGAACAAGGGCGTATTCGCATGGATCAGCAAGCTTTTGGCCCCTATACCCAATCCGCTCAACGTGCTGACCATCAAGGACATCAAGCTCTTCTGGCGCGACCCGGCCCAATGGTCGCAGTTCGTCATCTTCTTTGGGCTCATGGCCATCTACATGGCCAACGTGCGCGAAGACCAAATGGGCGCGACCTCGCCCATGTGGCGCAATTGGATCATCTGCCTCAACCTTGGGGCCTGCACGCTCATCCTCGCGACGCTTACAAGCCGCTTTGTCTTTCCCCTCGTAAGTCTCGAGGGGCGCCGCTTCTGGATCCTCGGCCTCGCCCCGCTTACCTTCCGCCAACTCATCTGGCAGAAGTTCTGGCTCAGTGTCGTCACGACCTCGCTCTTCACCGTCGGCTTGGTCATTCTGACCTGCCTGCGCCTTCGGGTCGATGCCCTCGCTTTCGGCCTGTCGCTCTACAGCATCGTCGTGACCAATTTCGCGCTGAGCGGACTCGCCGTCGGCCTTGGCAGCCTCTATCCAAACTTCCAAGAAGACAATCCCGCGCGAATTGTCGGGGGCATGGGCGGCACGCTGAACTTTCTGCTCAGCGTCGGCTACATTATCCTTGTCGTCGGCGCGCTGACCTTCCTGCTCCAAGGCCGCGTCATCGAATTGTTTCCTACTCCCGCCAGCTTTTATGCCACCCTGGCTGGCGTCGTCGCCTTTACCCTCATCCTCAGTCTTGTCAGCTGGCTTGTCCCTATGCGCTACGGCTTGCGAAACCTCGAGCAACATGAGTTCTAAAGCGCTCTCATAAACCCGGCCACAGCCGGGGCGCGGATAGCCCCCCCCTCCCAAACGTGCTCCGTGCAGACGAGACGGCGCTCGTCCATCGCAGAGGTGCATCCACCTGCTCCGGCCACCTTGCCGCAAGCGAATGCGCGTCTGGCAGGCGAAAGCGAGATGAGCCTTGCTCGTGCGGGCGAGGAGATCTATTCCATCAGTTTGCGGAAGTACTCGATGTCGTGGGGGGCGTAGCCGCTGTAGTGGTTGTTGACGTAGCCGTAGACGTCGATCCCTTGGTCGAGCATGCGTTCGATGCCGGGCTGCCATTCGGCCATGCGCTCGCTCTGGTCGATGACGGACTCGTTGAAGGTCTTGGTGATCTTCTCGATGGCGTAGCGGTCGCCGAGCCAGCGGACATAGGAGAAGGGGCCGGTCACGATGCCCTTCGTCTCCAATAGTTTTTGGGGCGGGGCCATCCATGGGTGGTCAATCAGCACGAGCGGGATGCCATGCTCGCCGAGCAAATCGAACAGCTTCGGCTTGAGCCAGGTCTTGTTGCGAACCTCGACGCAGAACGTGAAATGGTCCTTTGGCAGCATGGCGAGCACGGGTGCGAGGCGCTCTAAAAAATCGTCCAGCTCGACATTCTTTTTCTTGGCGAAGTAGGGAAATTGAAAGAGGAGCGGGCCTAAACGCGGGCCGAGGATTTCCATCGTTGCGAGAAAGGTTTGGATGTCTTCGCCCACATCCTCGAGAAACTTCTCGTGCGTCACCACCTGGGGAATCTTCGCGCTGAAGGTGAACGACTCGGGCGTGCGGTCGCGCCAGCCCTCGACGGTGCTCTTACGCGGGATGCCGTAGAAGGTGCTGTCGATTTCGACGGTGTCGTAGCGCTCGGCGTAGTGGGCGATGAAGTCGGCCTGCTTGGCGCCCGATGGATAGAACGTGCCGAGCCAGCCTTTGCCGGTCCAACTGCTCGCGCCGAGGCGCAGCGTGCCCTTCTCTGCCTTTGCCACGGGCTTACTTCTTCGGCGGCCGCTGGAGCGGGCGGATCTCGAGTTCGCTGATGCTGGCGCCCGCGGCCATGCGGAGGATGTCGCGGCAGGCCTGGCCGACTTCCTCGGGGGATACTTTCCAGCTGTGGTCTGCGCTAGGGTCGTGCCGGTGGCTGGCGCTGTCGACGCTCCCCGGATAGATGGTGCTCACGCGGATATTGAAATCGCGCAGTTCTTGGAAGCAACTGAGCGACAGGCCGGTGAGCGCGTGCTTGGTGGCCGCGTAGCCGCTGCCGCCGGGCAAAGGCAGACGCCCGCTGATGCTGGAGATGTTGATGATGTCGCCTCTGCCGCGCGCCTGAAGGTATGGCAGCACCGCCTTGATGGCGTTGAACGCGCCATGAACGTTGACATCGACCATGGCCCGCCATTCTTCATGCGTCAACTCGATGATGCTCTTGCGGGTGACGAGGCCGGCGTTATTGACCAGCGCGTCGACGCCGCCCAGTTCATCGCGGATGGCGGCAACGGCCGCGTCAAGGGCTTCGGGCTCGCAGACGTCGCATGCGGCTGCGGCGCAGGAGCCGCCCTGTTCCGAAAGGCTCGCGGCGAGGTCATCGAGCAAATCCTGCGAACGGGCGATCAGGCCCACATTAAAGCCGTCCATTGCGAGGAAGGAGGCGATGCCCCGGCCAATCCCCTTGCTGGCGCCTGTGACGATGACATTCATACGGTGAAGACTTTCCTTATGTGCTGCGTTAGCCGAAGAGGCCGGTGCTGTAGAGCAGCGCGCCAAGAAGGCCAAGGGCGCAAAATCCAGTAAAGACCGCGCACATGCTGGCCATAATGCCGATGATGAGCGCGTCGCCGCCTTCGTCGTAGCACTGTCTGGTCACGCCGGCCAAATATGCTGTCACGCC
>CAZLBS010000274.1:0-2887 GCA_964557505.1 uncultured Nitrospiraceae bacterium
CGCTTCCGGCCTTTTTATTGGGGTTATTTGGTCGCTGCTAGCTGCTGAGCCAGCGTGCCATTGCGTCGAACGACTCGGCAGCTGCTTCAAGGCATTCCTCGCGGTCCCGCTCCTCTGTGATTGTCTCGTCCGCAAAGGCCTTGAACTGTTTCCACATCGAGCCGGTCTTGTCGCCGTAGCTGCTGAAATACCGCGTGGCTTCCTGCAGCTCAGGCGGAAGATTCTTGCGCAAGCCCTTGGCAATGTATTGCCCGCCGAGGGTCGAGCCTTCGAGCACGTAGATGCACCCGATGGCAGCGGGGATGGTGTCGTGCGGGGGCAGGTCCGCGCAGTCCGGCGCGGCATCGGGCTCATGACCCAAGTCACGCAAATCCGCCGCGGCCATGGGGGCCTTGCGGCGCTCCCCCAGATGCAAGCCCATGGCGTCCCAATCAGCGGCCCGCGCCAATGACGCCTCCATCGGCCGGTGAAAACCCAGAAACTTCTTCAGAATCCACGCATAGGAATCCGGCGTGATCGATTCGCCGAGCATGCCCAGGCTGGGGTGCGAATCCAGCGCGTCGTGCTGCGGCCGCGTCCTTTCACGCAACTGCGCGGTGATTGGTTCGTGCTGCTCTTCTGCTGGCAATGCCATGTGCAGGTCCTCATCAGTGCGCGCCGTGATTGCGGAAGTAGCGCTGCGTGCCTTGCGCCTCGATGGCTTCGCCGATGCGGTTCAGGCCGTGGGCGTATGCGGCTGCGCGCATGTCGACCTTGAGGTCGTTCATGAGCTTGTAGACCTTGTTGAATTCCCGGGCCATGATCTTTTGGAGGCGCTCGTGCACTTCCTCGAGCGGCCAATAGAAGCCTTGCTTGTTCTGCACCCATTCGAAGTAACTGACCGTAACGCCGCCCGCGTTCGCGAGGATGTCGGGGATGACGAGCAGCCCCTTGTCATTGAGCACCTTGTCGGCATCGCTGGTGATGGGCCCGTTGGCCAACTCGACGATGACCGGCGCTTTGATGTCGGGCGCGTTGACGCTGGTGATCTGATTCTCCATAGCGGCGGGCGCAAGCACGTCGACATCGAGTTCGAGCAATTGCTCATTCGTGACGGTTTCGGCATCCGTAATCATCTCGCACAGCGCCCCGCTGCAATACACCGCCTCGAGATGACGCGTCTCGTTCTTGTGGTGAATGAGGCTGGGAACATCGAAGCCTTCTTCGTGATAGATGCCGCCGCGGGAATCGCTCACGGCAACCACCTTGTAGCCCGCTTCATGCGCAAGCTTGGCGAAGGCTTGACCCGCGTTGCCGAAGCCCTGAATGGCGATTCGGACCTTGCTGCGGTTCCAGCCGCGGTGATTGGCGAGTTCTTCCATGCAGTAGAAACCGCCCCTGCCGGTGGCGTCGTCGCGTCCTTCACTGCCGCCGAGCTGCAAAGGCTTGCCCGTGATGACGGCGGGGGAGTGTTGCCGGTGAATGATGCTGTATTCATCCATCATCCAGCCCATGATCATCGCGTTGGTGTACATGTCGGGCGCCGGGATGTCGGTTTCGGGGCCGATGAAGTCCGACATGCGGCGGATGTAGCCGCGCGTAAGCCGTTCGAGTTCCATAGGGGAGAGCGCCTTCGCGTCGACAATGACGCCGCCCTTGGCGCCGCCGTAGGGCAGGCCGACCACCGCGCACTTGAAGGTCATCCAGAAAGCGAGCGCGCGCACTTCGTCGAGGCTGACGTGCGGGTGATACCGAATGCCGCCTTTCGTCGGTCCGCGCGTGTCGTCGTGCCGCACGCGGATGCCTTTGAATATGCCCAACTCGCCATTGTCCATGCGAACGGGAATCGACACTTCAAGGGTCGCCATGGGATGCCGAAGCCGCTGCAGGGCTTCCGGGTCGATCGACGCCAAGCCGGCCACGGTATCGAGCCGGCACACGGCGTCTTCAAAAATGCTGCGATTGCTGGAAGCGGCTTCAACGGTGGCCATCATGCGTTCTCCCCAGTAGCGCCTGGCCCTGCGCCAGCGCTGCTTGCATATCCTACTGTGCGCGCGGGCCCGCCGTCGAGCCTTTTCGAATGCGCCTGCCCTGCCCTCGAAGATTCAGGAGCATGCCCAATGCAGGTCACAGGCCTGCGTGTTCCACAAAAAACGCGGAAGCATCCTGCCTGTGAGCATGCTTCCGCGAAGACGAATCGTTGTGCGCTGTGCAAGGCTGCGAAGGCCCGGGGTTGGCCCTACCGCTTTCGGAACCAGGCCGGTTCCGCGTGTTGGGTGGTCATGCCGCGCACCATGTTGTTGATGGAACCATCATGGAAAATGTAGGGGAAGCGTGCATCCGGGCGGCTGGCGTCGTCGAGCTTTTTGCTGAGGTGCTCGGGGATGTCGAACTCCAGGGCCATGAGATTGCTCTCGAGCTGCTCGAGCTTGGTGGCCCCGATAATCGTCGATGTGACGCCAGGGCGCTTGGTGATCCAGTTGAGCGCCACTTCCGCGGGACGCCGTCCCACCTCGCTCGACACTTCCATGAGCGCGTCCACGACCTGGAAATTGCGCTCGGTCAGCTTTTCGAAGACAGGATTGCCGCTGTCCTTGAGCGTGTGCAGGCGTCCCTTGCCGTTTCCATGAATGTCGTCGCGCGAGTATTTGCCGGTGAGCAGGCCGGAGGCGAGCGGGCTCCAAGGGCAGATGCCCATGCCGAGTTCGAGAGCGGCGGGCACATGCTCGTATTCGATGTTGCGCTCGGCCAGCGAGTATTCCAGCTGCAGCGAGCAAATCTTCTCGTAGCCGCGCCATTCGGCGATGGTCTGCGCGCGGGCCAGATACCAGGCTGGGATATCGCTGAGGCCGATGTAGCGCACTTTGCCGCTGCGCACGAGCGTGTCGAAGGCCTGCATGACTTCCTC
>CAZLBS010000274.1:2897-5627 GCA_964557505.1 uncultured Nitrospiraceae bacterium
CCTCGGCCGGCGTCATGGTATCCCAGTTGTGCATCCAGTACAGGTCGATGTAGTCCGTATCGAGCCGGCGCAGCGAATGCTCGACAGCTTCCATCATGTGCTTGCGGCCGTTGCCGCCCGCGTTGGGATCGCCATGATTGGTATTGAACGTGTACTTCGTAGCGATGACAAGGCGGTCGCGGTTGCCCATCTCCTTCATCATCTGGCCGATCCATTGTTCGCTCTCGCCGCCGGTGTACATGTCGGCGGTGTCGATGAAGTTGCCGCCGGCCTCGAGGTAGCGCTGAAAGATGGCGCGCGCGGTGTCCATATCGCTGCCCCAGTTCGACGACGTGCCGAAGGTCATGGTGCCGAGGCAGAGCGGCGATACGCGCAGCCCGCTTCTGCCGAGCAGGCTGTACGACGCCAGGCTATCGATGATTCGTGACGTATCGGTCTGTGCAGACATGGTTCCCCCTTTCAATCAGGTGATGGCGTTTTCGGTTAACGTGCCGCCGCGGCCTTTTCTTTTGGCACGCAGGTGGCGACATGTGCATGAACCGGCAGCCGCACGATAAAGCAGGTGCGGCCGGGCCGTGTTTCAAAATTGATGTATCCGCCGTGGCGCCGCACCACGATGCGGTGGACGATGTCCAGGCCGAGACCAGTGCCGCTGCCGACGGGCTTCGTGGTAAAGAAGGGCACATAGATGCGGTTTTGCACCGTCTCGGGAATCCCCGGCCCTTCATCTTCGATCTCGACGATAACACAATCGCGGTCGGGCTTGGTGCGCACGCGGATGGCGCTGCCTTCGGGGGCGACATCGATGGCATTGTCGAGCAGATTGGTCCAAACCTGGTTCAGCTCGCCCCCGATGCCCCAGGCCTTGGGGATGTCGCCATACTGCCGGTCGACGGTGAGGCCGCGCTTTTTGAACTTGTGGCGGAGGATGATGAGCGTCTGCTCGATGCCGGTGTGCACGCAGACTTCGCCTTTCTCTGGCGACTGATCGAGATAGGAATAGGACTTCATCGCCGTGACAAGGTCGGCCATGCGGGCGGTGCTCTGGAGCAGGTCGCGGCAGAGCAGGCGCATCTCGACGTCCTTGGCCAGCCACATCAGGCTGTTGGCCCGGTGCTCAGGCACGAGGCGCTGCACGTATTCCTCGAGCCAGTCCCGGGTGAAGCCGCCTGAAACCAGGGTCGATGCGGCGCCCCAGGCATCGCTGACCTGCATCGTCTCGAGCCACGCGGCAAGTTCATCTTCCAGTTCAGACTGCCGCATGGGATCCAGGTCCGCTTGCTCGAGCTGCATCTGATCGACCAACTCTTGAAACGCAAAGCCCTCCGCCGGCGGGTCGATGAACATGCTGTCCTTGAGCATGGCAGCCGACTGGTGATTGAACGCATGCAGCGTGGCGCTGAGATGTTCGGCGGCGCGGCGCGCGGCGGAAGCGGGATTGTTCAGTTCATGGGCAAGGCCGGCGGCCATCGTGCCGAGCGACATCAGCTTTTCCCGCTGCTGATCGTGCAGCGTCGTCTCGCGGATGCGGTCGGACATCACCCCGATGAGGATGCCTTCCATGTCGGGTATGGCCCTCAGCATCGCGGGAAAGTCCGCCTTGTGGACAAGGGCGATGCGGCTGGGGGCGACAGCGTGGCTGCTGCCGGGCCAGTGCGTCATGCGCGACGCAGGCAACATGCCCGTGATGTCGCCGTGGCGGGCTGTATACACGCGCGCGCCGCCGTTGCTGGTGAAGACGGTTTCCCCCTCCAGAATAATGATGAGGATGTCGGCCGGTGCGCCCTCGAGAATGATCTGCTCACCCTGCTCCACAAGGCGCTCTTCCGCATGTACCGCCAGCCACGCATAGTCTTCGGCGCGCAAGTTGGCGAAGGCGGGGATGCCCTTGAAATCGTCGGCTGTCAGCATGGCATGAGTGCTCCCCGGTCAGACCAGTTGCTTCAAGTATTGATGCACGAATTGCACCGTAATGCTGCCTTCGCCCACGCCGCTCGCGACGCGCTTGACGGAGCCCTTGCGCACATCGCCCGCGGCGAAGACGCCCGGCACGCTCGTCTCGAGCAGAAAGGGCGGCCGGGCCAATGGCCAGCCGCCCCCGGCATGCTGCAGCACCGCCGGGCCCGCCGTGATGAAGCCGAGTTCGTCGCGCAGCACGTGACCATCCAGCCAATCCGTGTTGGGCCGTGCGCCGATGAAGATGAACAAAGCGGCGGCGGGCACGCGCTCCTCTTCGCTTCCATCCGCACGGCGCAGGGTAAGCTCTTCAAGATGGGTGGAGCCATGCGCGGCGCCTACCACGGTATGCGGGCGCACCGTCACGTTGTGCAATTCATGGAGTTGGTCGATGAGGTATTGCGACATGCTCTTCGCGAGGCTGTCGCCGCGGATGAGAATGGCGACCTGTTCGGCAAATTGGCTGAAGTAGACCGCCGCCTGCCCGGCTGAATTGCCGCCGCCAACGATGTAGACCTGTTCGCCTTTGCAGGCGGCGGCCTCGGTGCTGGCCGCGCCATAGAAGACGCCCGCGCCCGCGAAGGTGTCGACGCCGGGCGCATTGAGCTTGCGGTAGTCCACCCCCATGGCGAGCAAGACCGCGTGGCAGCGAATCTCTTGACCGCCGCGCAGGGTGATGATGCGGTAGGGCCCCTCGCACGTCAGCGATACGGCTTCGCTCGGGGCGAGGATTTCGACGCCAAAGCGCTTGGCCTGCGTCACGGCGCGGCGGGC
>CAZLBS010000275.1:0-2380 GCA_964557505.1 uncultured Nitrospiraceae bacterium
GCTGGCTGCAGGCCCCTGAAAAGCCCCGGCAGGTGGATCAATGGACGTGGCATCCCTTGCAGGAGGCCGGCTGGATCATGTCCATCCGCTTGGCCGACATCACCGATGATGGATTTTTGGACATTCTATACAGCGACCGCAAAGGCGCAAACCGGGGCGTCCACGTGTTGCAACATCCCGGCTCAGCCTTGGAGCGCGACCCACACACGAAGTGGCAACGGCAAACACTTGGCGCAACGGCAGCAGAGGTCATGTTCTTAACCACGCACCGGCTCATCTATTCACGCCGGTGGGATGTCATCGCAGCCGCAAAGCCGCGCTTCCTGCAGCGCTTCACGCAAATTGGCGAAGAGCAACGCACGTGGAGCCCCTCGCAATTGCCGTTTCCGCCAGCAACGGGCACCGCAAAGGCCGTCGCAATGGGCCACCTCGATGGCGACGGCGTCCCCGACTTCGCGGTATCATGCGAGCACGCCTTCGGCAGCCGCCCAGGGCTGTTCGGAATGCGGCGAACAGCCGCCGGAGAATGGGAAGCCTTCGACATTGGCGGGCCCGAGGGCATTAAGTTCGACCGCATTGAAATCATCGACCTGGACAACGACGGCGATCTCGACATTCTCACGTGCGAGGAATCAGAGGGCGGCTCCGGCCTCGGCGTTATCTGGTACATGAATCCTCTCAACAATGCGCCCATCCGCGGCGACGCGCCTACAGGAGACGACGATGTCCGCTTCAAAGAAACTCAGCCTGCCAGCCCTCCCGCTCGATGAGTGGGAAGCCGCCAAGACAACGCTGCATCAGTATTGCCAAATCATTGGCAAGACCCGGCTCGCCCTCATGCCTCGACGCAATCACTGGTGGAATGCAACGCTCTACGTAAGTACGCGTGGACTGGCCACAGGTCCCATGCCCACGGGGAACGGCAGTCAGCGAATCGAGGCGCAACTCGACTTCATTGATCACGAATGCCGCATCCTCGACAACGCGGGCGGCATGCGCCGCATCCCCCTGCGCAATGGCGTGAGCGTCGCCGCTTTCTATCAGCAATTTATGGCCGCCCTTGCCGAACTCGAGGTGGAGCCCGCCATCAAACCCCAACCATACGACATGGGCGTCGAAACGCCGTTCCCCGAAAATGACGCCGATGCAGCCTATGATCCTGAATACGTCACGCGCTACTGGCACATCCTCTCGTGGGTCGATGATGTCTTCAAGGAATTCGCCGGGCGGTTTTACGGCAAGACCTGCCCGGTGCACCTGTACTGGCATTCATTCGATCTGGCTGTGACGCGCTTCAGCGGGAAGAAGGGGCCCGCCCCCGATCCAAACGCCCGCATATCCGACAAAGACGCCTATACCCACGAGTGCATCAGCTTCGGCTTTTGGCCAGGCGATGCCAATACGCGCTCGCCCGCGTTCTACTCGTACACCTTCCCCGCCCCCAGCGGCCTCGACAGCGAACCGCTCCAGCCAGAAGCCGCCACGTGGCTCGAGCAGAACGGCAGCCCCCTCGCCGTGCTCATGTATGACAGTGTGCGCGCGTGCGAAAACCCACGCGATATGCTGCTGGCCTTTTTGGAGAGTGCGTATCAGGCCGGGGCGGCGCGCGCCGCATGGCCGGCGGCTGATCTTGCCGTTCCGCCGCTCGACGCGCTGTAGCGGCTAGGCGGGCTCGCCTTCAGCAAGAATCGCCGGCAACCGCTCGACGAATTCCGCCCAAGACAAAAACCGGAAGTGAGCGGTGGTCGTGTCGTAAAACTTGGCATTCGACCCCGCGAAGAGCGCCGCCTTCGCCCCGATATTCAGCGCCCCGGCAATGTCGGTCGGTTCCAAGTCCCCAATATGCAGCAACTCATCCGGGGCGACGCCCAACTGCTCTGCCGCCGCCTCGTACATTCGCCGCTGCGGTTTCGACACGCCCATATCCCCGCTGAATACAAAGCCCGTGAAATGCTGTGCGAGCCCATGCTCATCCAGAATCCTGCGCAACGATTGCGGCGGACTCATTCCCGTATCCGAGATAATGCCGATCGGGAGCGCTTCCGCGGCAGCAGCCACGGCCTCGTGCACGCCCTCCATCGGCTCCGGCGGGTGATGCAGCACCGCCTCCCCAACGGCCGACTCAAAACGCGCCGCCGCCTCTTCCTCCAACGTCACGCCGCAATGCGCCGCGATCAAACGCACCGCATCCCCAGGCGTGAGATTGCGGTGTTCTTCCACATGCGTGCGCATAAACTCACGCATCGCCGCATCGTGGGCTTCCGCTGCCCGCGCCTCAGGAACGCCGGTCATCTCCGAGAACACGCGGCAACGCCACGCAGCCCGCAGCTTCGACGCCTCCGTCTCCCGAAACAACGTCTGCCAGTAGTCGAATGTGATT
>CAZLBS010000275.1:2390-5626 GCA_964557505.1 uncultured Nitrospiraceae bacterium
CTGCCTTCTCATGCGCCGCCTTTTGATCTCGACCCGAATACCTTGCAATACTGAGCAGAATGGTCAAGATTTCTTAGCCACGGGAGCCTTTCGTGAACATCTCCGCCCGCTGTGCCTACGCCTGCCATGCCGTCGCGGAACTTGCACAGCCCAAACACCTCGAATCCCCTTTATCCGCATCCGCCATATCCGGCGCGCGCGACATTCCCGAAACGTATCTCATGCACATTTTGTTGCAGCTGAAGAAGGCGGGCGTTGTGCGCAGCCTGCGCGGCGCCCACGGGGGCTATCAGTTGGCCCGCCCGCCCGAGGATATCACCTTGCGCGAGGTCGTCGAAATTATCGACGGCGAGATTCTGGCCGATGTGCCGGAAGTGACCGAAGATGCAAGCCTTGCAGCCACCTGGAAGCGTGTCGCCGAAGACACGCGGGCGCTGCTCGACCAGCACACCTTTCGCGACATCGTCGAGCGCGCGGGCGACAATGTGATGTACTACATCTGAACCAATTGCCGAGGATTGCCTGATGTCAGAACCAATTGGTCACCCCGCCGAACCCAAAGGCAACGCACTGCGGGCCCGCCTTGGCAGCGTCACAGGGCATGGCCAGCGGACGCGCACCCCCACCCTTGCCATCATCGGCCGCGCGGAAGGCGCCCGCCTTTGGACCGCCGACGAGCGCGAGCTGTATGACTTCGCCGCCGGGGTGCTCGTTGCCAATCTCGGCCACCAGCACAAACGCTTCGAAGAGCGCTGCCAGCATTACTGCAAAGGACTTCCGCGCAACAGCTACAACATGGCCACCGCCATTGAAGTGGAAGCGGCGGAGCATCTGCTCTGCTCCACGGGATGGACGCACGACTGCAAAGTGCTCTGGGCGGCAAGCGGTTCGGAAGCCATTCAAAAGGCCATCTGGGCTTGCCAGCATGCCGCGCCGGAGCGTCCCATCATGTTGGCGACGCGCCATGGCTTCCATGGAAAGAAAGGCCTCGCAGGCGACGTCAGCGGCGAGCGTTCGCCAAACCCCAACGTCCGTTTCGTTTCCTTCCCAATGGCAGCCCCATACGACCCGCGGGCCGTTCAGGCGGAACTCGATGCCCTCGCGGAGGAGTTTCCGGGACGCATTGGGCTGCTCATTACCGAGCCCTATTTGGGGGCCGCCGGTTCCTGGCATCCCCCTCTTGAATACCACCAACAACTGGAAGCATTCTGCCGCGCGCACGGCATCCCGCTCATCTGGGATGAAGTGCAGTCCTGCCACGGCCGCACGGGCGCCATGTACGCGTACCAGTCCTATGGCGTCACGCCCGATCTCGTCTGCATGGGAAAAGGCCTGGCCAACGGCGAACCCTGCGCCGCCGTCGTAGGCCGGAGCAGCCTCATCGACGCGCTCGATTTCGGCGAAGCTTCGGACACGTTCAGCGGCAACCCGCACGCCTGCGCCGCAGTGCGCGCCGTGCTCGATGTCTTCCACGAAGAGCACATCATTGAAAAGGCCCAAGCGCTCGCCCCCGTCGTTCACGAATGCGTCACGCATCTTTCCGAGTCCTTCGACTGCATCGAGGAAGTCCGGGGCGAAGGGCTGGTCTACGGCATCCAATTCACCTCCGCCGAAGCTGCCAATGCCGCCGTACTCGAGGCGTACAAAGGCGAAGCTGGCAAAGGCGTGCACTTCCTCGGCCCACTCGCGAAACGCGTGCTCCGCGTCAGTCCGCCCCTTATCATGACCGAGGCCGAATTCCGCGATGCAACAGCCTTGCTCTCAAAGGTCTGGCAACGCATTCCGGAACACGCCGCCGCCACGCTCAGCATGTAACCTTTGACCAAGAAGACCGATAGTATCCCCAAACCCATTAAGGAGGATGCTGTCGTGACAAGCCCAACTAAGCGCATATTTGTTTTGGCGCCCGCCGCACTCATGATTGTGCTCGCCACAGGCGGATGCGCCGGCTCGATGACCATCGCCCTCGAGCACGACGGCGAAAACCGCAGCTATGAACTCTATGTGCCCCGCTCCTACAATCCTCAGACCGAAACGCCGCTCGTGCTTGTGCTCCATGGAGGCGGCGGGACAGGCAAGCGCATGCGCTGGACAGGCTTCAATCAACTCGCGGAGCGCGATGCCTTCATCGTTGCCTATCCCAATGGACTGGACAACAGCTGGAACGATGGCAGAACCGACGCGCCATCCGCAGCGGCGCGCGCAAACAAGGATGACGTTGGCTTTCTCGAAAGCGTCATCGCCGATATCGGCAGCGCCTACAACATCGATAGCGCGCGCGTATACATGACCGGCCCAAGCAACGGCGCCCAGATGACGTTCCGCTTCGCCTGTGAACGCAGTGAACTACTGGCGGCCATCGCACCCGTCATGTCAAGCATGCCGGCACAAATAGCCGGCGCCTGCGCCCCGGAAAGCCCTGTCCCCTTGCTTTTTATACATGGCACAGAGGACCCGCTTGTCCCTTACGAAGGCGGGCAGGTCATGGTCTTCGGGCAGGAACGCGGCTCCGTCCTTGGAGCCGAGCAGACCCTCGAACTGTGGGCAGGCATCAACGGCTGCAATCAAGCGCCCACCGTCACGGAGTTGCCCGATACGGCCGGCGATGGCACGACGGTATCGCTCATCGAATACACCGGCTGCGGCGGCAATGACGTGCTCGCTTACCGCGTGAACGGCGGCGGTCACACATGGCCCGGCGGCCTCCAATACCTGCCGGAGCGCCGCATCGGCATTACCTCGCAAGAGTTGGATGCCACGGAGGTCATCTGGGATTTCTTCCAGACCCACGTAAAGCCATAGCGGCGTCTGCATCCTGCGCGGCGGGGGCGGGCAAGACGTGTGGAAGCGGCGGGTTAGGAACCGTAATCCGGCCGCATGCCCATGTCTTCCCGCCAAATGGCGACATCGGCCTTGCCATGGCCTTTGACCCAAAACATGGCCGTGTCGGCGCGTGCGCACAAATCTTCGAAGGCGCCCCCATCATCAGGTACGGCCACCACCCCCGCGCTGAACGACAGCGTCTCGTCTTCCAGTCCCGGCACCGGCTCCGCGAAATGCGTCTGCATCCGCCGGATCAACGAGACCGCTTCGCGCTGAGGCGTCTGCGGACACAGCATCACGAACTCTTCCCCGCCGTACCGACCGACGATGTCCACGGCGCGGGTCTCATCCCGAAACACGCGCGCAAGATGCCGCAGCACATCGTCCCCCTTCGCATGCCCGTGCCTGTCGTT
>CAZLBS010000276.1:0-5610 GCA_964557505.1 uncultured Nitrospiraceae bacterium
TCCGCCGCGGCCTCCATTGTCGCCATTGGTTACGGTGTCGCCGCCGTCGCCGCCGCCGCCGCCGCCGCCTGCGGCGCCCCCTTGAAAACCGGTGCCCGCGGCGGCGGGGTTGCCGCCCGTACCCACGTCAACGGCAATATTCTCCCCCGGAGGCCCGGGATCAAAGTACCCAAGCGTACCATTGCCGCCTGGGAGTCCGGGCGCGCCCTGATTGCCAGGTTCTCCAGGACCGCCTACCGTTCCAGGACCACCGTTTCCGCCGGCTTCGCCGCCAAAGGGAGGTTCGCTGTCGCCATCTTCGCCGCCGGGGCCGCTGTTGCCGCCGCGGCCTCCACCGCCGCCGTTGCCGCCGTTGCCGCCGATGCCGCCGCTCCCGCCAATGCCGCCCCCAAGGGTCCCTGGAAGGACTGTTGCGTCAGCACCCCATTTCAGGTCGCGGCTGGCGGCCAATGACAAGGCCCGCGTGCCGAAAAGTTCTATGAGCGCGCCGTTCTCTACTGTTAAATTCCTGAAATCGAATACCGCCGTGCGGCGTGTTTCCCCGCCGAATTGCTCCGTGTTGCGCCCGGTAAACTCAACGGGACCACCGTTAATATTGAAGGTCGGCGGGTCATTCGACGTGTTGATTTGGACGGAATCGCTTGATGTGATGGTGACGTCGCCCAGCGACCCATCGCTTAAGTACAAGTCCACTAAATCTGCGTTTGCAGGCATCGCGGCAACGAGAGCCAGGGCCCCGGCAGCAGCGCATGCAAGGCGCGCGTTGGAAAACAAGTTCATAATGCTACCTCAAGTTTGTTCGTTACCGCTGCCGTCGCCCG
This sequence comes from uncultured Nitrospiraceae bacterium, assembly GCA_964557505.1. Classification (GTDB taxonomy): domain Bacteria; phylum Hydrogenedentota; class Hydrogenedentia; order Hydrogenedentales; family CAZLBS01; genus CAZLBS01. Next base: position 822 of record CAZLBS010000276.1, read on the forward strand.
GTGCGGCAATCCCTTCCCATCCTGAACAGTCCTGGTGGCGCGTTCTGCCGCATGCTTCACGCCATTCATCGTCAACCTTCCCCAAGGCCCCATTCATACTTGACAGCTCCCGGCTCGACTAGATTGCCCGCGCGTTTACCATTGCACGTTCCGTCATGCTGAACCACAGTCGTTAGATGCGCATTAGCGCGTAAGCCGGGCCTAAGTGTAGCGGAAGTAATCTCTTAAGTAAACCCATAAAGTGGAACAAGTTCCAGACTTTTCCTGGCGTCACCGGCGCGAGCGGCATTCCGAGACGGTGTACGCGCTTCGACAGGAGGGCCTTTACGGGACTTGCTTGGCCGGCATTATTCGGTGGATTCGAGCAACGGTGCAATGGCCTTCACGTATTCTCGCGCCAAGATGTAGAACCCTTCGCTTGTCAGATGACAGTGGTCTACGAAGAGGGTTTCGCCAGGCACGCCATTGGGTTCGGCAGCGCGTATGGCGCCGCGCACATCGGCGACCGGCAGGTCATAGCCCTCGGCCAACGACAGGATGATGCCATTCTCCGCGTCGGACGCTTGATGGCGGGATACCTTAGGCAGGAAGGAGCGCGCAAACGCGTACCCTTCAGCATACTGGCCGGCTTCGTACATCTCTTGCAGCTTCACCACGTGATGCACGTCGTTGACGTGCACGCGCATCGTCATCATATTCGAGGCGACCGTGCCCAATACCACGGCGACGCCATGCTCTAAACAAGTCTCAATAATGCCGGTCAGGTTCCGCTCGTACGCCTCCATGCGAGCCTCGACTTCATCAGGGGGGAAGTACGTTCCTGCGAGATCGACATCGGGCGAAAGAACAGCGGCGTTTATCTCTCGCTGCATCCACGATACGTTCATGTACGCGATGCGGTCGCGCACCAGCCGCATGAATGCCGAGGCAAAGGCAATTCGCTGCAATGGGATGGTGCTCGTGTCGACGTAATGCAGTTGTTCCTTTTCTTCAAACTCGTTATGCCCGGAATAGAGCATCACCAAATCCGGGCCGTACTGCATGATTTCTTTCGCGATGAGCAAGAGCCGCTGCGAGCCGTATGCATTCCCGCCGCAGTTGATCGCCTCGACCCGCAACTGGGTATCCGCCTTTCCTTCGAGGGCTTCGACAAGTGCGTCCTGATACTCCTTGAACATATTGATGTTCGAGCCGCCCAGTATAAAGATGCGGAAGGTATTCGCCGGCTTGGGCATCTGGAACCGTTGGACGCGGAACGACACCTTAGCCTTTTGCGGATTCGTGACGTATCCGCCGTGCTCCGAATCCGGAACGAAGAGGCGGCTCTCCTCGTTGAATCCCCACCCATAATCGAGCGGGAGCGGCGGGTAGAACATTTCGTAGACGCGGGCACAGCCTTCAAGGGAACCGAGCAGCAGCACGAGCGGCAGCAACGAGTAGATGATGGTCTTCTTCCACCCCAATCCCAACTCTTGCTGAGACGCCGCCTCTGGCATGTCCACGACCCTTCAACATGCGTGAGGCCGTCACGCCTTCAATTGGTGCTTGCGGCCCCGGTTCATAAAGTAATTGGCGAGTAGTTTTCCAGTCCACGGCATCAGGTTCGCGATGCGCGCCAACATCCCGAGTCCCGCCGGCACGGCCACTTCAAGCGGCTGCCGCTTCAGCGCCTTGTTGAGAATGGCGTCCTCGATGTCCTCGACGGTCAGCAACTGATCCGCGATGAACAGCATGGCTGCTGCCTCGTCCTTCTCCTGTCCCGCGAAAAGCGGCGTCTGAACGGCAGCCGGGCAAATCGCCGTGACCTTTACGTTGTGCTTGCGCATCTCTTCGGCGATGGCGAGGCTGTATCCCCGGGCCGCATACTTCGACCCGCTATACACCGACTGCCCAGTGATGGGGGCCATGCCAGCCATCGACGCCACATTGATGATGTGGCCCCGTTTCCGCTCCATCATGTGCTTGCATGCAAGCTGCGACCCGAACATGACGCCCTTCACGTTGACATCGACCATCAAGTGCACCATCTCGGGCGGCGTCTCATGGCACCAATAGGCCTTTAGGATTCCGCTGTTATTGATGATGACATCAATCCCTCCAAGCTCCTTTTCAGCGCTTTCCCAAACGGCGGTCCATTCCTCGTAATCGCGCACGTCGAGCTTGGCGAGGAAGACACGGTCTTCCGGCCAATTGAGTTCTTGCGCTGTTGCCCGCAACCCCTCGATGTTGATGTCGGAGGCGAACACCTTTTTGCCCTGCTTCTGCAGCACATCGGTGAGATGCCTCCCAATCCCACTGGCGCAACCGGTAATGAAAAACGTGGTGTGCTCGCTCATGGTTCGCTCTCCTCCCGTGCCAATAGTCTAAATAAGCCCCGGGCACAAAAGCGAATTTCCGGAACGCGTATCAGGAAGTGGCCGCACCAGGCGGCGGGAAACGTGGCGGGCCTAGTCTCCCCGATCGATGTCCAAGATGCCGTCAAGGAACAAGCGGCTCAGGACATGCGTCTGCGCCAGTTGCTCGCGGCGGGTAAGCGTTGTAGGAGGATTGCGCTCGTCGAGTTCGCTGGGTTGCTGGAAGAACAGATGCACCGCGCCAGCGATGATGTCCTCTTCCACGACGGTGCTGCCAATGCGGCTCTGTACCATCGCCGGCCAGCCATCCGGTGGAGCGACATCGTCCAGCTCGCCCAGCAGAAAGTAATAGGGCTGCGTGACCTGTGGAAGCAGAGCATCCGGATCAACGCCGAGCCATATGGGGGCCGGGCCCGTGGCCCAATTGATAATGGCGGCCGCTTCCGGCAGTTCGGCCGCCGCGAAGGCAGCCATGCTGCCGCCCACACTGTAGCCGCCTATGGCGATGCGGGCTGTGTCCACCGAAATGGGCAACCGGCCTTGCGCCGCACGCGCGACGGTCCGCTGGGCATTCAATACGTTGCGGCGGTGGTACTTGAAATCCGTAAAGCTAAAGTCGCGGTGGGCGGGTATCGCAACGTGGTAGCCCCACGAAGCCATATATTCAAAGAATGCCTGATGGTAGTACTCGCGCGTATTGATGGCCAGCACCCAAACCAAGACAGGCCGGGGCGCCTCATCTGCCTGCGGACTGTAGAGGGTCACCTCGCCCGGGCGGCCATCGCCGAGATTCCCAAAGGCAATGGCGCTCTTTATCACGGGCAACGGCCCCAAGGCCGCTGGCGGCGGTTCGATTGGCTCAGGGTCGAGCACCGGAAACAATTGCTCTGTCAGCTCCGTCCCCGGGAAACAACCTGCCACCGTCAGCATGATTGCCACACTACATGCAGAAAGCCGCCAAGCCGCGCGTGTCATGCCCATTCCTTTCCGATAAAGATGATTGCAGGGAAGTCGGCTCAATCGGGCAGTTGGATGTCGCGATCAGCCTTCTCGGCACGCGGCCGGTAGAGGGTAGCCGTGTTTCCTACGATCCCGCAGAGAGCACTGCCCGTGGCCTCTACCAGCCGCGCCGACAACTCATGCTTATCTTCTTTGAACTCATTGAAGCGCACCTTGATGAGTTCATGTTCGTTCAGGGCACGGTCGGTGGCGCCAATAAGGGATTCGCTCATGCCCTGTTTTCCGACGAGCACCACCGGCTTCAACGCGTGCGCCAGGCGCTTCAGGTATTTGCGCTGGGCCGGAGTCAAGGCCGGCATGGCACGCGCCTCGTCATTACTGACCGCCATCCCCTTCGATGCCGAGCAGTTCGACGTCGAAAACAAGCGTCTCGCCAGGGCCGATTTGCGGCGGCTGGCCGCGATCGCCATACGCCTGATCCGACGGGATGTACAGCTTTGCCTTCGTGCCGACGGGCAATTCTTGGAGCCCTTGCCGCCAACCAGGAATGACCCCGCTCAAGGGGAATGTCGCTGGTTGGCCCCGCTTATACGAACTGTCGAATTCGGTACCATCAAGCAACTGACCGCTGTAGTGCACCGTCACGGTATCTTGCGCGGTCGGCGTCGGGCCTTCGCCCTCTTCGACGATCTCGTACAGCACGCCGCTTTCGAGCGCGACGATGCCTTCCTCTTGCGCCTTCTGCTCCAGAAAGGCAGCGCCCTGAGCCTTTGCCTCGCTGGCCGCGGCCTCCATTTCTTCCGCGCGCCGCGAGCGCATCTCAGTCGCAAAGGCCTGCATGCTGGCCATTAACTCTTCTTCGCTGAGCTGAGGCTCCGCCCCCGACATAATGTCTTTGAAGGCTTGTACATACGCCTCGGGCACGACCTCGACTTCTGCCTGCTTCAACTGCTGCGCGGTGCGCATGCCCAGCGCGTAACTCATGCGGGCTGCCTCGGTATCTAGCGCCACAGGTGCATCTTCCTGCGCGTGTGCGGGCATGGCTGCAACACAAAGCAGCAGCCCTAGTGCGCAAGGCGTTAAACGCGAAATACGAAATACCACGATAGGCTCCTTATCATCGTGACGAGAACGGGACATTGCTGACGAGCCGGAACGATTTCCAACCGCCGAACGCTCTCTTCGGCTTGGGCGCATCGTAGCATTCACTATGCGCCATTCCCAAATCTAGCGGCGTCGCGCGAGTGGCTATCCCTCCGCCTTTTCGCGAACGCGTGCCAGATGATCCTGCGCGGGGGCGGCCTGTGGATTAATCTCCAGCGCCCGCTCGAAATCCGCGATGGCCTGGTCATACTGGTCTTGACGCTCATAGGCCAAACCGCGGAGCAGATAGGCATCGACATGCTGCGGGGCGATTTCGAGAGCGCGGTTCACCATGCGCAAGCCCGTTTCAAAGTCGCCGCCATGCTCCTCGT
>CAZLBS010000277.1:0-842 GCA_964557505.1 uncultured Nitrospiraceae bacterium
GTTTCGTTTATCGCCGAACTGGAGCAAACGCGGGTCGAGCCGGGGGTGCCGGCGAAGGTCGTGATCAACGAGCGCACGGGCACGATTGTGGTCGGGGGCAATGTGCGCATCCGCCCGGTACAAGTGGCCCACGGCAACATCACCATCGAGATCGCGGTCACGCCCATCATTTCGCAACCGCCGCCATTCGCCGCGGGCGAGACGGTGGTCGAAGAGGTGCAAGAGGTCGAGGTGGAGGAGACCGAAGCCTTCCTCTTGCCGGTGGAAGGGGCAACGGCCGATGAGGTTGCGCTCAGTCTGAACCGGCTCAAAGTTTCGCCGCGCGACATGATTTCGATCTTTCAGGCCTTGCGGGAAGCTGGCGCGCTCGATGCGGATTTGGAGATCATGTGATGCTGTTTGTCAATCCGATGACCCGTCCTGAGGTCATTCATGCGGCCAACCCCGAGCAGGCGCAGCGGGAGGTGGCCCTGCGCGAACTCGAGCAGCAGTTTGCCAAGATGTTGCTGGAAGCGCTGAACGGCGAGAGCGACGACCCGCTGTTCCCCGATACGCCCCTCAAGAAATTGCAGCGCGATCTCTTCAATGAAATGGCTTCGGAAGAATGGGCGCGGGCGGGACAGCTTGGGATCGCCCGGCAGGTAGAGCAGCAGCTTTCGATTCTCGAACAACAAGGCGCATGGCGGCGGATGCTGGTGGAGCGGGGCGCGGTTTAGCGCCACTCAAGCCTGGCTGCCGCGCTGCCGATAATGCGAAGGACGAGCGCAATGATCCAGCCCACATCTGAGGAACGCCGCGACGCCATGCTTACGGACCTTTGCCAAATTCTCGATGACGAAATC
>CAZLBS010000277.1:852-3270 GCA_964557505.1 uncultured Nitrospiraceae bacterium
AGCGGCAAGAAAATGTCTTGGCGGTGCTGCGTGCTCAGCAAGAGGCCATCGCCGCGCGGGATGCCGAGGCGGTCGCGGCGCGGACCAGCGCCCTCGACGTGTTGACGCGGGAAGCCAAGGCTGCCGAGCAAGAGCGCCTGGCGCTCGTGGCTCGCATCGTCGAGGCGTGGCAGCTTACCGAGGGCGAGCAGACGCTTTCCTGCCTGGTTGAGGCCTGTCCGCCCGAGCGGGCTGCCAGCTTGCGCGAACGGCAGGCGCGGCTCCGGGAAGTGGTTTCAACAACGCGGGCCGAATCGCGTGCGAGCATGCAGCGGCTCCGCCGGGCTTCCCGGCATGTTCAGAGTCAGTTGGCCTTGCTGCTGCCGGATACGAGCACGGCGCCGGCGCAGTCGTATGCGGCGACTGGCGCCAGCAATCGTGGCTTGGCTCAACCCGCGGCCATCGATCGGCTCGGCTGAAAACCAATGGCTACCATTCGCGTTACCCAAGGCATTCTCGTTCAGCGGGCGCTCACCAATCTACGCGACCAATCGCGCGACATTCTCGAACTGCAGACTCGTCTCGCGACAGGGCGCCGCATCAACACGCCTTCTGACGATCCGTTAGGGGCCCGCCTTGCCATCAATGTCCGCACGCGCATCGGCGAGAATGAGCAGTTCATCCGAAACATCCAGAACGTCTCGCCGCGGCTGCAAGAGACAGCGACAAGCGTCGAGTCGCTGGTCGATGTTTTTCAGCGCGTACGCGAACTTTCCATTCAGGGCGCCAACGGATCGAATGAGCAACTGCAGTTGAATGCCATTGCCGAGGAAGTGAATGAACTTCTCGAGGTGACCTTCAGCATTGGCAATCAGCGGCAAGACAACCGCTCGATCTTTTCGGGCACGAACACGCGTCTCGATCCCTTTGCCGCCACGCGCGGCGCAGACGGCGAAATTACAGCCGTCAACTACGTGGGCAATAACGAACGCATTACCGTGCGCATCAGTGAGAATGCGACGGCGATCACGAATGAAACGGGTGGCGATGTTTTCCTTCGCGACCAGGATGTATACGCGACGCTCATCAATCTGCGGGACGCGTTGCGCAGCGGCGATCAGACATTTGTCCAAGACAATACGCTGGCCGAACTCGACGTCATCGACGAGCAATTGTTGGCCTCGCTTGCCCGGGTGGGGGCGACGCAAAACCGGCTTGATCGCGTCGCGGACAACACGGACGATTTCAATTTCGAATTGGAAGCGCTGCAGTCCGACGTGCTCGACGCCGACTTCGCCGAGACGATTACCCAACTCAATGCTCAGAGCAATGCCTTCGAGGCGGCGTTAAGCGCGACCGCGCGCACCATTCAGCCGAGCCTTTTGAATTTTCTCCAATAGGCGCCTGACAGGCTTATGCGGCCGTTTTGCGGTGGTTGATGATGCCGCCGCTCAAGAGAATGTCCAACTGCTCCGCAGACAGTCCATGACGCGTACGGATGGCCGTGCCGCTGTCTTGAATGGTCCACTCGACGCCGCCGTGGTCTTGCATTTGCGCGCGCACGTTTTCCGCGGTGAGTACGGCTCCCTGCTCGCACTTCGCGTGGTCCGCCGGATCTTCAAAGACCAATGGCAGCACGCCCCAATTGATAAGATTTTGCCAATGGATGCGCGCGAAACTTTTCGCGATCACAGCCAGCAGGCCGAGGAAACGCGGGGCGATGGCGGCGTGCTCGCGGCTTGAGCCTTGGCCATAATTCTCGCCGCCAATAATCATGTGTCCGGTCTCGGCGGTGTCGTCCGCGCGCTGGACATATTCAGGGTCGACCGGGCGGTAAACGAAACGCGATATGCTTGGGATGTTGCTGCGAAAGGGCAGCACATTCGCGCCCGCCGGCATGATCTCATCTGTTGAGATGTTGTCACCGGCGCGCAATGCGACTGGCAGGGCAAAGCTGCTTGGGACCTCGTCGAAGTCAGGCAGCGTTGCGATGTTCTCGCCCTTGTTCAATTCAATGTGCTGACTTTCATCCGGAGGCAATGGCGCCACGAACAACTCCGGAGCGATACGGGTCCGTGCCGCCTCTGATATTCTCGGATAGTCCATGTCCATCGTGCGTGGATCGGTGATGACCCCGGTGAGCGCGCTGGCTGCCGCCGTCTCCGGGCTGCAAAGACAGACGTGGTCGTCCGCTGTGCCGGAGCGTCCTTTGAAGTTGCGCGGCACGTTGCGCAAGCTGTAGCCATACTCGGGCGGCGCTTGACCCATGCCGATGCAGCCATTGCAACCGGCTTGGTGAATGCGCGCGCCCGCTTGGATGAGGGACAGCAAGCGGCTGTCCTGCGTCAATTGTTCCAGAAGTTCGCGCGAACTGGGGCTGATGTCGAAGGAAACCTGCGGGTGAATGGCTTTGCCCGACACCATGGCTGCCGTGATGGC
>CAZLBS010000277.1:3280-5580 GCA_964557505.1 uncultured Nitrospiraceae bacterium
TCGCGATAGCCTGGGTTGGCCGACGAACCGATGTAGGCTTGATAGATGGGCTCGCAGGCCGCCTCGGTTACTGGCACGACGTTGTCTGGGCTGGACGGCATGGCGATGAGCGGTTCAAGGGCAGACATGTCGATGTGTTCGTGGTGGTCGTATGACGCGCCCTCGTCGGCAGCCATCGGCCGCCAGGCCTTCTCACGGCCCCGCTGCTCGAAATACTCCTTCGTTCGCTCATCCGACGGAAAGATCGAGGTAGTCGCCCCGAGTTCAGCGCCCATGTTGCAGATGACGTGACGATCCATTGCGCTTAGATTTTTGAGGCCTTCGCCATAGTATTCAATGACGCGCCCAACGCCTCCCTTAACGCCGTGGCGCCGCAGCATCTCGAGGATAACGTCCTTCGCGCTGACCCAGCCGGGAAGCTCGCCAGTGAGTTCGACTCCCCATACTTCCGGCATGTTCAGGAAGAAAGGTTCGCCCTTGATTGCCAGGGCCACCTCGATGCCTCCCGCACCAATAGCAATCATGCTGATCGCGCCTGCCGCGCAGGTGTGGCTGTCTGAGCCGAGAAGAGTGAGGCCGGGTTCGCCGAAATGATCTTGGTGTACCGGGTGGCTCACGCCGTTGCCCGGCCGGCTGTACCAAATCCCATACCGCTCGCAAGCACTCTTCAAAAAGAGGTGGTCCTCAGGATTGCGGTGATCTTCCTGCAAGAGGTTATGGTCGACATATTGGGCGGAGAGTTCCGTAGCTGCCCGGTCGATGCCGAGCGCTTCTAACTCGAGCATCACCATCGTGCCGGTCGCATCTTGGGTGAGCGTCTGGTCGACCCGAAGGCCTATCAGCTTGCCGGGCTGCATCTCGCCCTCGCGAAGGTGGTTTCCCATTATTTTGTGCGTCAGCGTTTTCGGTCCAGACTGCATCATAAAGCGCCTCCATACGATTACTGGCTGCGCAAAGCGTTGTGCAAGATGCATGCCCCCGCCCCACATGACGCCCCGCGTTACGCATTGTGCGGTTCGGCATGGGGCTTGTGTGTGGCCAAAGGAAACGCATCGTGCACGATGTACACGCTTTTCGAGGCCCGTAGGCGCGGGTGTATTAGTCGTCGAGCAGCATATCGGGATTGCCTGGACCGAAGTGCTTGAGCATCACGATAGGGTCATGCGTGCTGGGGTTGGTGATTTGCACGCCGGCCTTCGCGGCGGCCTCGGTGACGAAGAATTCGTCGTTGGTAAGCTGGCCGAACCGAATGAGTGCAGGGCTCTCGATTTCGTGAACGCCCATGCGCCCATGGCCTTGCAGCACGATGAGGCCGTATGCGGCATTGTCGGTAATGGTGACAGACGCGCCGGGCAGCACGGTCAGTTCCTTGGCGCTGTAGGCCGTGCTCTTGTAGCAAATCCACTGGTCGATGTAGCCCTCGGCTTCCATGGTGTCCAACGGGCGCACGGGCTTCGGCCGCATGAAATGATTGGCGCCGAAATGCGGATCGACATTGGCGTCCCAATCGAGGACTTCGACGAGGTAATCAAAGTTGCCGGCTTGGTCTTTGGGCGTGTCCTTCCACAGGAGTTCTTCCGGGACGATGCTGTCGCCCGTCAAGGATTGGTACATGGCGAACACATCGCTGGCGCGCTGGGGCTCGTAGGTGCAAAAACTGCCTGGCGCATGCAGGATGCCGGGGGGGACGTCCCAGCCAGTGCCTGGCTCGAGCCGGTAGGCCGCCGAAAGATTGGTGATCTTGTTGTCGCCCTTCGTGAAGTTGACCAGCGTCTCGCGCAATTGCTCTTTCGTCGTGCCCGGCTGCAGGCCGAAAAAGGTGTACGGGAAATCGGCCCCATAGTTGTTGAGTTGCGGGGGGAAATAATACGCCTCGGGCTTGCCGAGCTGACCCACCTTGGCGGCATATTCATCGTTATGGTGAATGTGCAGGGGCAGGGCGCCCTTGTTGTCGAAGAATTTCGAATACATGGGCCAGCGGCCGTATTCGTCCCAAAGGCGCTGGCCGATGATGTCCCCCTTGAACTCGTCGATGGCGTCGCGAAGCAGTACGCTCTCGACAGCGCCCCCATGCTCGAACACGATGAAGCTCAAGCCTTCATGCTCGCCGGTGAGCGGGCCATTGTCGGCGGGGGTGGTCGACGAAAACCAGCGCTCATCGATGCCCCCGCGCGCCCCGCCGAGCGCGTAGTAATCATCTGGGTGCAGCTTGATGCGGCGGCCGGGCACGCAGAAAGAGCGGGGCACCCAGTTCGGCGCAAGCCGTACGATCCCTTGCCCCTGTTCGAGTGCGCGTGCGG
>CAZLBS010000278.1:0-4105 GCA_964557505.1 uncultured Nitrospiraceae bacterium
GCCGGCCACAGGGTCGATGCGCAATGCAGGGCGTTCGAATCCGGGTACGCCGGCCTCGTCGCGATGAATGGCGTGCACCTGCTCGAACGTTTCGCCGTCCTCACTTCGGTAGATGCGCAACTCATATCCACGTTGGCCGCGCGGGTCGCGGGGCCAGCGCATCCGGCAGGCAAGCCAGAAGACGCCCTCCGCATCGACGCATGCGGACGGCGCCCCCGCCCACCATTCGGCGGCATCCTCGACCGGGTGAACGATCACACGGCCTTCCGTCAATGCTTCTTCCAGCCAGGACGGCGTTGCAACGGGAAAGGGGCGTTTGTTCGAGGAAGCGAGGGTCATGACGACTCCAACGCCGCGCAAGGGCGCGCTTGTGTTGCAGCGATTTGCCGATGTTGCTCCAACTATAAGCGTGTCAAGAGGTTGACGCAATGATGCGACGAGGCCTATACTCTCGGGATATCTAGGCGGGCGGACCGTGCGCCAGGGGCGCAGGTTCAGCGCGCCGTGTTGGGCCCCTTGCATGCGCGCGGTGCGGGAACTCTTCCACGGATAGCTTGCCCCGAATCATGGCTGCGAATCTCCGGGTACAAGGACTGGGGGCCATCAAAATCGGGCGCGCGGCATGCGGCTGCAGCGCTCATCATCATTGGGGCAGGAGCCATCTTCCTGCCTGCGAGCACGCCGGCTGCTGGCGTGATAAAGGAGTTATGTGTGAAACGGACGTTTCAACCATCGAACATCCGCCGGAAGCGCACGCACGGCTTTCGCGCGCGGATGGCGACTGTCGGAGGCCGCACCGTCATTCGGCGACGCCGGGCGAAAGGCCGCAAACGCCTGTCGGCGTAACGCAAGCTTTGCCGAACGAACACGAACGCATTTACGACGAACGCGCAGAAACACACACCGCCAGAGCATGAATACGGCAATGCCACGTCCACACTGCTTTCCGAGAGACGAGCGCCTCACCCGCCGCCGCGACTACCTGCACATGTATGAGCACGGCGCCAAACGGGTAGGCAAGCACTTCGTCTGCTTCACGGAGCGAACGCCCGGCGCGGGGCGGCGTTTAGGCACGGCCGTGTCGAAGAAGGTGGGCAATGCGGTCACGCGCAACCGGGTGAAGCGGCATATTCGCGAGACGTACCGCCTGCACCGCCGCGAACTTCCCGATGATGTGACCATCGTGGTGGTGGCGCGCCCATCGGCCGCGCGTCTGAACGGCCCTGATGCAGCGGCCTCGCTGCGCCGGGTCATGAAAGACCAGGGATTGCTCCGTGGCTAGGCTCTTGGCAGCGCCGCTTTTGGCTATCATTTGGCTTTACCAGATGACCCTGTCGCCCCTGATGGTCGCGGCCTTTGGCCAGCAATGCCGGTTTCATCCGAGCTGCTCGCAATACGCGGCGGAAGCGTTGCAGCGCTATGGGGCCTTTCGGGGGAGTTGGATGGCCGCGGCACGGCTGCTGCGCTGCCACCCTTGGCATCCGGGCGGGTATGATCCCGTCCCCTGACAGGTAAATGGGCTGGCGGCAGCGGTTGACAGTGTGATTGCGCGTTCCCGGGACAGCCTGGAATGCTGCACGAAAACGAACGAGATAAAGACCTTCAGCGCAATCAGTTGATTGCGATGCTGCTGATGGCCGGTTTGGTGATGGTGTATTTCACCTACTTCATGCCGGTTCAAGAACAGCAGCCTGCGCCTGAGTGTTCTTCCGGGCAAACGGACGAGGGGCCTGGAACCATGCGGGGCGGGCCGGGTCCGCGTGCGGGCGCGCAAGAGGCGATCCCCGTCATGCCTGCTGTGAGCGGCATCCCGCTTCCCGAGCTTGATCTTACTGCAGCGCCTGAGCCTGCTGAACCCGTCATCCTTGTCGACGAGGATTTGCGGGTCGCGCTGACGCCGTACGGCGCCCGGCTCATGGGCGCGACGGTGCTGCTCGATAGGCAGGGCATCGACGACATTGAATTGGTGCCGCAGCCTCAAGGCAAAGACCCGCGGGAAGCCTTCTATCCGCTGGGGCTCACGTTTAGCGATCCTGCCCTTTCCTCCGAGCTGAACCGCCGCAAGTGGGAGGTGGTTGAAGCGGACGAGCGATCGGCAACGTTCGCCATTACGCTTCCGGATTTCGCCCGTCTCACCAAGACCATTTCGCTCACCGACCGGCCGCATGTCCTCGCGGTGCAAGTGGAATATGAGCACCTGGCCGATTCGGCGCGCATGTTTGGGATTGACTACACGCCGGCCTACTTTTTGCAGTGGGGGCCGCGGGTAGAGACACAAGACGAAAACAAGGGGATCCAAAAGGCCGTCATTTGGCGGACAAAGGGTGAAGTCCAGAATCTGCAAACCAGTGAAATGCAGCCAGAAGATGGACGGGTCTTTCAGCGCATTTGGCCGGAGCTGGATTGGCTTGGCGTACGGAGTGCGTACTTTCTGGTGGCCATGCGGGCCGGATTCGAACGAGGCCAGGGGCACGCGGCCGGGAGCGACCAGCATTACTTCTTCGGCTTGGGCGTACCGCCCTTCGAAGCGCAACCAGGCGAGACGTACCGGCACGCCTTCGAGGTGTACGCGGGGCCGAGCCAGCAGCAAGAACTCGCACAGGCGTGGCCCACCCTTGCCGAAGGCCTGCGCTTCTTCGACTGGTTCGGCTTCATGGATACCTTCGCCAAATTTCTCCTGGCCCTGCTTCATTGGATGTACAACAACATCTATCCCAGCTACGGCGTGGCGATCATTCTGCTGACGGCGCTGGTGCGCATTGTCGTGTTTCCGCTGGCGCTGCCGCAGATGCGCAGCATGAAGAAGATGCAGCTGCTGCAGCCGGAAATGGAAAAGCTCAAGGAGGAGCACGGCGACGATCAGCAAGCGCTCGGGCGTGCGACGATGGAATTGTTCCAGGAGCGGGGCGTAAACCCCCTCGGCGGATGCCTGCCGCTCGTCATGCAGTTCCCCGTGTTCATCGCGCTGTACCGCATGCTGTGGAATGCGTTCGAGCTGCGCGGCGCGGACTTTCTCTGGATAGACGACCTGAGCGAAGCCGACCGATTGTTGCACATCCCCGCGCTCGCCGGGGTCCCCTTCATTGGCGAGCACATCCAATACCTCAATATCTTGCCGATTCTCGCCGGGGCAGCGATGCTCATCAGCATGAAGCTCACGCCGACGACTTCGGCGCAAGTGAACCCGCAACAGAAAACCATCATGTATCTCATGCCGGTCATGATGTCGGTTCTGTTCTACAGTTGGGCTAGCGGGCTCAATTTATACGTACTGACCAGCACGGTGTTGGGGATTGCGCAGAGCTGGGTAGTGCGGCATATCGACTTCGACGTAGACATCGAGAAGAAGAAGACGGCGCCATCCTCGGCGGGCAAACACAAGCATTTCTACGACAAAGTGCTTGCCAAGAAAAAAGAAGCCGAGAAGGAGCTCAAGCGGGAGCAGGCTGCTGCGCGGCGCGCGAAGCGCGACCCGAAAGCCGAGGGCAGCCCGAACGGCGGCGCCAAACCCAAACGGCGGAAATCCGCCAAGAAAAAGTAACGAGGAGGGAACGTATTCATGCGTTCGGTGGAAGTAAGCGCGTCGACGCGCGAGGAGGCCATCCAGCAGGCCCTGAAGAAGTTAGGAGTCGAGCGCCACGAAGTGCACGTGACCGTATTGGACGAGGGCAGCCGGGGCCTGTTTGGCCTGCTGGCGCGTCCGGTCAAGTTGGAAGTGAGCACGGAGAGCGCGCCGGCGGAGGATGAGCAGGACCATGGCCGGAAAGGCTCGCGGCGGGGCGGCCGGGGCCGGGGCGGAGCCCCGCAAGAGCGCGGCCGCCAAGAGGGCCGTTCATCCCGGCCGCGGCGGGGCGGCGGAAAGGAAGAGGCAGCATCAGATCGAAGCGAGGCGCCTTCCTCTCGCGATAGTTCGCGGGGAAAGAAGACGGACGAGAGCGGCGAGAAGGCTCAGCAGGGCGGGCGGCGCCGGGGCCGGGGCGGGCGCGGCGGGCGCGACAGCGGCAAACGCGACGAGCCAGCGGCGGCTTCCGCGGAGTCTCGCGGCGGCGAACGCCAGCAAAAAGACGAGGGAGGCTCGGAAGGGTCCAGCCGGCGCGGACGCCGT
>CAZLBS010000278.1:4115-5210 GCA_964557505.1 uncultured Nitrospiraceae bacterium
CGTGGCGGACGCAACCGGCGGCGCTCCGATTCCGATAACAGCAATAGCGGGAATCCGAACCGGGAGCGTCACGCCAATGAGGAATCGGCAGCATCGAACGGGCAGCACGGCCCCGTGACCGAAGCTCAACCACAACAGGCTGGGCCCAGCCAAGAGGAAGCGCAGGGGCGGCGTGGCGGGCGGCGGGCGCAGCGGCGCCGCGTTCAACGCGAACAAGAAACGGCGGCCCCAAGACACGAATCGAAGCCGGAACAGCCGGCTTCCCGCGGGCGCGGCGCGCAAGAACGCGGGCGGGGCCGTGCGCGCTCAGAACAGCGCGAGGACCGCGAGCGCGCGCCGCGGCAGCATATCGAGCCCTCGGACCTGCGCGATGTGAGCCCGGAGCGGGCCGCGGAAGCGGCAGCGCTTTTGGCCCAAATGCTGGAGCACATGGGCATTGACGCCTCCGTGTCGCACGAATGCCTGGAAGATGGATCTGCGTTGCTCAACGTGGACACGGAAAACACGGCGCTGCTCATCGGCCGGAAAGGCGCGACGCTTGCGGCGGCGCAGTACCTCATCAACCGCATGGTGCGCCAGGATGAAGAAGAGCCGCTGAAGATGATTACGATCGACGTCGGCGGATATCTGGAACGGCGCAAGGAACAGCTTACGGAAATGGCGGAGCGCATGGCCGCTCGGGCGCGGGAAACCGGCCGGCGCATTCGCTTGCGGCCGATGAGTCCTCAGGAGCGCCGCGTGGTGCTTCTGGCGCTGCAAAAGGATGGCGGCGTGCGCACCTTTAGCGTGGGCGATGGGGCCTACAAGAGCCTCGTGATTGCACCGAATGACAGCGACCGGGGCAACGGCCGGAGCTTTGACGAAGACGAATACGACGAGGGCGGCAGCGACTACGACGACGAGGCCTATGCCGAAGAAGCGGACGCGCCTCAAGACGGCGCCGGCGCGGAGACGCCCGCTGTCGAAGGGCATATCGTCGACGCTGGCGAAGACCCGGATGGCGATGCTGCCGGGGACAGCGAACAGCTGGAATTCGAAGCGGAAGAAGACTCCGCGAAAACGCACGTCTATAAGTGTCAAGCTACCTCTGTGGGG
>CAZLBS010000278.1:5220-5529 GCA_964557505.1 uncultured Nitrospiraceae bacterium
GAAAACGCGCGAGTAGGAGCGCGGCTGACAGCGGCATGGCCGGCATGACGCGAATAGCTATACGGGGCAGGCTGCACATGAGAGCAGCCTGCCCCGCCGCATGTGCCGGGTGCGGGGCCATACCATGACGCGCGCCGCTGCGCCGCCTTATCCGGAAGATACGATTGCCGCCGTGTCGACGCCGCGGGGACCCGGGGCCATTGGCATTGTGCGCTTGAGCGGGCCGGAAGCAATCGCCATTACTGCGCGCGTGTTCAGCCCGACCGCCGCTGCCAATCTGCAACACAGCCATCTCGTGCGCGTTTTTGA
>CAZLBS010000279.1:0-5524 GCA_964557505.1 uncultured Nitrospiraceae bacterium
GACTCAACACCAAGAAGGGCTACGACAAGCTCGTGGCCAAGCTCATCGCCGAAGAAACCGGCCTGCCCTTCAAGACCGCCCCGAACAAGTTCGAATCGCTGGCGGCCCATGACGCCATGGTGATGACGCATGGCGCGCTGAAGACCGTCGCCTGCTCGATGATGAAGATCGCGAATGATGTCCGCTGGCTGGGCAGCGGTCCGCGCTGCGGACTCGGCGAACTGCGCTTGCCCGCCAATGAACCGGGCTCGAGCATCATGCCCGGCAAGGTAAACCCCACCCAAAGCGAGGCCGTCACCATGGTGGCCGCGCAGGTCATCGGCAACGACGCCGCCGTCAATGTCGCGGGTGCATCCGGCAACTTCGAGCTGAACGTCTTCAAGCCGGTCATTATCCACAACGTGCTGCATAGCGTGCGCCTGCTTGCCGATGCCGCCCGGTCTTTCCGCGTCCACTGCATCGAGGGACTCGAGCCCGATGAAGCCCGTATCGAGCAATTGCTCCACGAATCCCTCATGCTCGTCACTGCGCTTAACCGCCACATCGGCTACGACAACGCTGCGAAGATCGCCAAGGCGGCTTACGCCAACGGCACAACATTGAAAGAGGAAGTCGTCAAAGGCGGCTATCTGACCGAAAAGGAATTCCAAAAGTACGTCGACCCCAGCAAGATGATCGGTCCAAGCTGAGACCAAGAGAAACCGCGCATGGGCGTCGATGAAGCAACTAAGATGGCGCCACGGATTTAGATTGCTTAGCCTCTCGTGTGCCAGCGATTGTTCTTTGAAGTGCGGCAGCTTGCTTCCGGGCAAGCAGCGATACACGATCTGCCCTCAGCCTTCCTATTGCTTTCACAAACTCTCTCTTCATCCGCGCCATCTGCGGTTGGCCCTCTTTGCGCCCTTAGCGTCTTTGTGGTTATCGTGAGAATTTATGAATCGAGAGGAGCGCGTGTATCCGCAGCGTTATCTGGCATCACAGGACTAAACTTGCGTTTACGGGGTTGTATGCGGCATGTACCGCCATCCTGTATTTCGGCTATCAGGGCCCTCGGAGCGACCGGGAGTTCTTGTTGTACTGCTTGCTTGCGTGCGGCGGCCTGTTGCTCTTTTTCTTCCTCACCGTGAAGGTCGCCCGTTGCCCGCGTTGCAACGACGACCTGGGATTCTTCAGAGGCTTCGGGCCATTCAAGAATTTGCGGCGCGAGATGCCCTATACCATCACCTGCCGCGGATGCGGATTAGAGGTGGACCGGCACAGTTTGTGACGGCTTAGAGCCACGCGAGCAACTCGTCATGGATGCCGCCATTGCTGATCACGATGTAGGGCGCTACGGTGCGATCTTGTTGGTTGAAGGTGAGGGGCTTTCCCTCGCCATCGGTGATTGTGCCGCCGGCTTCTTCGATGCATGGCATGACGAAGGCGGCATCATGCTCGCCCCATGCCCCGCCGGTGGCCATGATGCTGCCATCGAGTTCGCCGCAGCAGACGGCCCGCATGAATTCACAGCTGGCGCGCGTATCCCAATCGGTGGTGTTCCGCTCGGGAAAGGCGCCCGCCCAATTCCGGATACGCGCGTCTTGGATGCTGCGGGTGCTCACTTGCACGCGGGAATCATTCCACCAGCACCCCTCGCCGCGCTTCGCCCACAGGAGGCCGCCGGTCACCGGATAGTAGCAGGCGCCCTCGATTATGGCGCCATCCTCCCAGATGCCCGCGAGCACCGAGAACGCTTCGTCGCCATCGATGAACAGCCGCGTGCCGTCGATGGGGTCGAGAATAACTGCGCGCCTTGCGGATAGCCGCACCTCATCCGCCACCTTTTCCTCTTCCGACAAGAGCACCGTTTCAGGCTCATGCTTGGGCAGTTCCGCCTTCCAGTGCTCGTGAATAGCAAGGTCGGCCGTGGTGACGGGCGAGCCGTCGGACTTCGTGATGATTTCGAATTCCCCGCGGAAATGGCGCAGCGCAATGTCGCCGGATGCCAGGAGGAGGTCGTGCAGCCAGGGGGTCATGTGGTATCCTTCCGTTCGTGGGCTTGGCGGAAGCATACACGTCCCAAGCTCTCCACTTCAGACGCGCGCCTGTAGCTCAGTGGATAGAGCACTGGCCTCCGGAGCCAGGTGTCGGACGTTCGAATCGTCTCAGGCGCGCCATTCGCTTTCCTTTCGCCTGTCGCGCTTGCTCCGGCCTTCAAGAGCGAAGAAGAGGGCATGTTGCTCAAACGTGCCTACGCCGCCAACATCTTGATTCTTATGCCCGCAGCTCTCGGCACCTTGCTTTCGTCGCAATGGGCGGCCTCGGTGGTAGAGGGGGAAGTTCGACGCCGACACGCCTTATCGCGTGCTAGCGGGCTGCCTATGGACGGCTATCCTGGTCTGTTCCATTATTGGCCTATATAAGCCCCGCGCGATGTCAGGCATCCTCGTGTTGCAGATCATCGACAAAGCGTTGTTTTTGCTGCTGGTGGCTTTGCCGCTCTTGCGAAGTGAAGGCACAGCCGCCGTGCCCATAGCCATCAGTCTGTGCTTTCGGCTTATCGCGCTGACGTATCCGTTGCTGCTTTTCAAGACGTACGCGTAAGCAAACGCCGCGCCCGCCTTTCTCCTCTTGACTTGCCCATGGCGATCGCGCATGCCGTCAAGCGAGGGTATGTGAGCGCCGCTCCGGACTTACGGGGCGGCGTTTTTGTTCCGCCTAGGGGCAGTGCTCTTTATCGCCGTAGCAACCCTTGTCGCTATGCGCGGGGAGGTTCCATTCGTCCCGGAGTTGGCCGACCCACGTGGCGACGCGCTCCTGCGTGAGTTCGCTTTGGTTTTCCTGATCGATGACGAGGCCGAGAAATCGTCCGCCGTCGGCGGCCGCGCTGAATTCGAAGTCGTAGCCCGTGGCCGGCGTTTTTCCCGCGACGGCCGCCCCGCACGCCTCCACGGCATCATGCAGCTCTCGCAAACCATTGACGAACATGCCGGAAAAGGATTGCGCGTCGCCCAGGCCGAAGAGCGCGGCGTGCTTGCCGGTAAGGTCGACCGTCTTGAGCAGAGGCAAAAATGATGCCCAATCCTCTTGCAGGGCGCCGTCATTCCAGGTGGGCGTGCCGAGGATGAGGTAATCGGCTTCGCGCAAATGCGCAGGCTTTGCGCGCGCCACATTGATGAACTGGTCGAATGGCTTGCCCCACGCCGTTTGGATGCGGTGGGCGACGGTTTCCGTGTTCCCTGACGTACTGCCGTATATAAGGGTGATCTTCGCCATATGCCTCTATACTTTCTCTTCCGGTTCCGGCAGCTACCGTTTTCTCCATGGCACTGTCTATCATGCGTGTTCAAGAACGATGCGGTCTGCGGGCGTGAGCATACCGAAGACAGGCCGGCGGGTACACGAGGAGGAGCGGGGCATGAGCAAGCATACTCTACTAGGACTTATTCTAATGATTGCGATGGCAGGCGCGGCTGGCGCAGAAGAATGGCGCGAATACTTTCCGGAGAATCCCGATCCCTTGATGGGCTGGTACGAGGGACGCTGGGTTACGGGCGAGGAGGTCGACCCCGAGATCGCGGCCTTTGTGATTCCGATGGGGCGGGAGCGGTACCAAATCAAGATGCAGACCAAGTTGTTTCACCGCCCGCCGCCGACGCTTATCTTGGACGTCCGTTCGGATGACGGCAAGATCGAGTTCGAAGAGCGGCCCTACCGCGCTGTCGTAGACGGCGAGACCTTCACGGGCGATCGGGCACGGGGTGAAGCCCGGTTCGAGATGAAGAAGGTGGAGCACCTATCCCCCACGCTCGGAATGGAACCGCCCGAGGGCGCGGTGGTCTTGTTCGACGGCAGCGGCTTCGATGCCTGGCAGCCTGCCGAGGGCTGGGAACTCCTCGGCAACGATACCGCCATGGTCACCCCCGACGGCGACTACCTTGTCAGCAAAGAAACCTTTACGGACCTCAAGCTGCACATCGAGTTTCGCACGCCGTACATGCCGGGGAGCCGGGGGCAATCGCGCGGCAACAGCGGGCTCTTCATCCACGACGTGTATGAAGTGCAGATCCTGGATACCTTCGGGCTCGAGGGCTTTTACAACGAGTGCGGCGCGCTATATAAGTTGTCGGCCCCGCGCGTCAATGCCTGCGCCCCGCCGCTGCAATGGCAAACCTACGATATCGAGTACACCGCTCCGCGATGGAGCGGCGGCGGCGAACTCCTCGCCAACGGCCGCATGACGGTGCATCACAACGGCGTGCTCATTCAGAACGACGTCGAACTCAAGTACATCACGGCGTGGACGGAAGAAGAGCGCATGTCCGACCCGCCCCGCGAGCCTGGCGCCATCAAACTGCAAGCGCACGACAACTACGTGCAGTTCAGAAACATCTGGGTCGTCCCGAAGTAGCAGAACTCGACGCGGAGGCGCGGCGGACGCAGAGGACACACAGCGCATGTATCGGCAACTGGGAGCTAGCGTCTCCGTGCCGAGCCGCTTCGCCGTGGCCGGCTGGCCTATTCGACGGTCACGGACTTCGCGAGATTTCTGGGCTGGTCGACATCGCAGCCTTTGTTAAGGGCTACATAGTAGGCGAAGAGTTGCAGAGGGATGGCGACTATCATGGGGCTGTACGGCTCGAAGCATGCGGGCACATGGATGAGATCATGGCAGTAGTCCGCAATGGCCTCGTCGCCCTCGGTGGCGATGACCATGACGATGCCTTCCCGGGCCTGGATCTCCTGGATGTTCGAGAGCGTCTTCTCGTACGTGCTGCCCTTGACGGCCACGCAGAGCACGGGCAACTCGCCGGTGACGAGCGCGATAGGACCGTGCTTCATTTCGCCCGCCGCGTAGCCTTCCACGTGGATATAGCTGATTTCCTTGAGCTTGAGGGCCCCCTCGAGCGCGCTCGGAAAATTGTAGCTCCGGCCCATGTACATGGCATGGCTCGCGTGCGCATATCGCGCCTCGTTGGCCAAGCGCTCGATTTCGCCGATATGGGCAAGGCACCACTCCATTTTCTCCGGGATGGCGCGTAAGTGGGCGAGGTGTTCCCGCGCTTCGGCCTCGGACAGCACCCCGCGCAGGCGGCCAAGGTACACCGTCAGCAAAGCAAAGCAAGCCAGTTGCGAGGTGTAGGCCTTGGTCGACGTAACGAAGTTCCCAATCAAAGGACTTAATGGATTGAACGCTGATTAGTCAATTTAAAAATGAACTACAGATGGCTACAACATGTGGAAAAAATATATCCGCCACTTATAAATGGGGCGCGTCAAAGCGAGAATTGCTAGCCTAGGACTTCTGTGCTAGCATAGATTTCCTGCTCTATTTGGATTCTACCAGTCGTTCTACGCTAGGCAAAAAAGTCTAGCCTAGCGAAAAAAATAAGTTTAGCTACCTAAAATTAAATATGGTGTCGCCTAGGTAAATACATAAACAATACGAATGTTCGAATTAATTTACATGGTTTACAGTATGGATATCCCAGAAATTGGATAAATGACGTTACAAACAATAATATTAGTTCGATCAAAGAAATAA
>CAZLBS010000280.1:0-3336 GCA_964557505.1 uncultured Nitrospiraceae bacterium
CTCGGCCTCCACGCCAGGATGAGCGGCGGGCGTATCGACCATGGTGATGACCGGGAAGCGGAGGCGTTCGGCCAGCCGGAACAAGCGCAAGGCCTTGCGGTAGCCTTCGGGATGGGCCATGCCGAAATTACGGCGCACCCGCTCTTCCGTGCCCAGGCCCTTTTCCTGCCCCACCAGGATGACGGTCTGCCCCTCGAAGCGCGCAATGCCGCCAATAACGGCGGGGTCGTCGCCGCTGCAGCGGTCGCCATGCAACTCTTCGAAATCCTCGAAGATGTGCGGAAGATACTCGAGCATGCGCGGACGAAGCGGGTGCCGCGCGAGTTGCACCCGCTGCCACGGCTGCAGATTCCCGAACACATCGCTCCGTTTCCGGTGCAACTCTTGCGTCAAGGCCTCTCGTTCAGGCAGGGACGCGGCATCGCGCAGGCGCCCCTCCAATTCGAGCACCTCGCGCTCGAAAGGCAAGCAGCGGTCGAGGAGTTGCTGGTGGGGCCGGGGCCCCGCTGGCATAGCCGGAAACGTCATGCTGTGGTGTTGCCTCGCCTGTCGCGTCAATGACGCTTTAACAACCGCGAGTATAGCACCGCGGCCTTGCGCGCGGAGCGGCTCCGCCGGCGACGCGCCTCTAACGCCGCCCTGCATGATGCGCAGCCCGCCCGGCGGCCGCACCCAGCGCGAGGGTCAGCCCCGCGGCCCCCATGCCAGAAATCAGCGGCATGGCAGGCGGCGTAATCTCTGTCGAGCGCGTGGCATCGTCCCAGTCATAGAAAATCTGGGCATTGTCCCGCTGGATGAAGAGCGTGTCCGAGCCAAACGCGGCCTGGGCGAAGGGATTGTCGAAGCGCGGGAACGGGACTCCGAAGGGGTCGCCCGTTTGTTTGGCGGTTTCTGCGGTAATGGCATCGCGCCATTCGAAGCTGATGGGGCCTTGGCTGGGCGAGTCGTAGCTGACGCTCAGACCATCGAAGCTAAGGGGGGCGGCCACGATGGCATCTTGGAAATCCTCGAAACTCCCGTCGGTCTCGGCCCGCCCCAATTCGCAGATATAAATGTTTTGCCGCCCTGGCACGATGTATTCGCGGCCCTGCGTATTGCCCGGGTTGGTTTGCCAAAAGCCTGGATGCTGCGAATAAAAGGCGAGATAGCCATCGCCTTCACGTCCAAAGAACCAGCCATCCCGCTCAACGAATTCGTCATAGAAGTCGCGAGGCAGCCAGGCGTGCGTGAAATCGGGCGTCTCCGTGATAAAGAGTCCCGCCCGGTCCGTGGCTTCGTAGATGCAGATGGCGACGTTTTCCCATTGACCGGCGCGGGGCAGCCAGCCATTGCCGGTCCAGTATCCCGGGCGGTCCCGGACGAGCGCGCCGGGATGCGTGGTGAAACAAACCGCCTCTTCACTCAAGGTCGCCTGCCAAATGTGCTGCTGCTGGCCGCCAAAGCCCGGCTTCCAATCGACGGCGGTGCTCAGCATGTAGTCAGGCGTGCGGTAAGTGACGACGTTGACCTCGTCCATGATGCTCCTGGAGAGATCCGCCTTGAACGTCTCGGCAAGGAAGGGAAGCCCCCCAGATTCGCGCCCGGTCTGGAGCAATTCCTGAAATTCGGCGATGTCGCTGAAGGTGCTGTTTTCCCACCAATTGAAGGCGTTCATCATGTCGATGAAGAGGTTGGCGGTGAGCGGGTCGCCAAGGGCATTCATCGTCAGCCAGATCATGCCGTCTTCGAGATTGGCGTAGCCGATGCCATATTCGGGCCCGTCTTCAATACGAATGCTGATGCGCTGGCGGTTCAGCATCTCCGGCCGCTTGTCGTTGGCGATGTTATGAATGACCCGCGGCACACGGTAGTTGTCCGCGAGGGCCAGCATCGAGGCCCCTTTGCTGCGTGTGCCTGGGTCCCGCAATCCAAACGCAAGCCACATGGCTTCGCGCGTGCCCTCATTCATGGGAAACAACAGGTCGTCATCTTCGCTGCGGCCATGCGTGCTGCCAAAGACCCCCTCATAGCTGTTCAGCGCTTTGTCGAGGAAAAGGAGATCGGCAACGATGGTTGCGCGCGCGGCGAGTTCAGGATCTTCAGCGAGTTCGATAAGCGCCATGAGCGCGGCGAGATCTTCGTTGTAGTAGATGTTCGACAACCATTCCCAAAAGCCCGTCCGGAAGCGGAGGTTCAGCCAGCGCATGATGCGCGCGCGATGTACCGCGCTCAATTCAGCGCACGTGAGCCCGCTGTTGGTAAAGGTCTCATCGGGGTAGAGCTGCCCGGCGAGGTATGCTCCGGAAGCGAAGAGGATGTAGTGATTCTCCGTGTAATGAATCATGTCGCCTTCGCCGCCTTCATCCGGCCAGTACTTGAAATTCAAGAGGGCATCGCGAATCGCGTCTTCCGTGGCCTGCGGCAGATTGGGATCATCCGAATGACGGTAGAGGATGTAGAGCAAGGGGGGCAGGCGAAAGTCCGCGGTGTCGATGCGATTGTTGATGAGATTGAGCGCGGACGGAATGCCATTGCCTTGTGGCGCGCGGCCTGTTGCGAGGCGAATCGCATCGTTAAATGCGTCCTGTGCGCCCGTGGCGGCATATGCCTCAAGCACCTGAGCGCGGCGCGATTCGTATTCCGCTGCATATGCAGCATCAGCTACCGGGTCTTGGGCAGGGGCTGCGGCGGCAACGGAGAGGAACATCGCGCTGAATACGAACAATCTGCGTGGGTTGGACATAAGGTTGCGTGCTCTGCTGGCTGTAGGGGCTTGTTCACGACACGGCGCGAGAGTTTAGAACGTGGGCTCGTAAGTGTCAACAGAACAAGCAGTAAAGATGTGCTGGCTTTAACGCAGATGAAGAAAGCCCGGCAGACGAAAAGCATGCCATCTGCCGGGCGCATCCGTATCTTGCCGCGCCGGGCCGCCGCTTCAACGCAGGGGACAGTGCTTACTGCGGCGGATCGGTACGCGAAGGGAGCGGCCTTAAGCGGCCACCTCTTCTTCCTCGACCGCGAGGGCTTCTTCCGGCGTTACGCCGAAGTACTCCACGAAGCAGTCATGATGCCAGTAATTATCTTCGACACTCACGACCTCGCCCATCTCCATGTCTTCGCGTTCGATGGGTTCGTTACAAAACGAGCATTGCATCAGGTTCGTCACCTCCTTTGCGAGTTTTTCCGTTTACGTGACAGGTCCCCTGTGAACGTAAATCTGCAGCGGGGTACCATAACCTGGCCGCCTATGTCAACCCCTGCGGCCGCGATTTTTCCATTTTTTTAACGTGCCTCCGGGCTGGTATTCTTATAACGTGTTGCAAGGCCCAAACTTGCAAGGCGCAAAAAATATTGCCG
>CAZLBS010000280.1:3346-5521 GCA_964557505.1 uncultured Nitrospiraceae bacterium
CAAACGACGGCATGCTCGTTGTCCGAACTTCGCAAGATTCGACCAATCGACGGCCTGCTGCACGCGTATTGCATGGCGTGCCAAGGACTTGCTAGCTTCACGGGTTTAATGAAGGGCAGAATCATGGGCTGGTTTGAAGAGCAGATAGGAAACATACGGTGAAGACGGACGAGATACGCAGTGAATTTCTGGAGTTTTTCCGCGCGCGCGGGCATGTGGTCGAGCGTAGCGACAAGTTGACGCCGAGCCATGATCCCACTCTGCTGTTCACGAGTGCGGGAATGGTGCAGTTCAAGCCGTACTACACGGGAGAGGTGGCCGTACCCTATCGTCGTGCGGCCACGTCTCAGAAGTGCCTGCGCGCGGGGGGCAAGGCCAATGACCTGGACGAAGTGGGCAAGACCTCGCGCCACATGACCTTCTTCGAGATGCTGGGAAACTTCTCGTTTGGGGATTACTTCAAGCGCGAGGCCATTCAATGGGCCTGGGAGTTCAGCACGGAATTGCTTCAGTTTGCGCCCGAACGCATCCAGGTATCGGTCTACACCGACGACGACGAGGCCGCGGAGATATGGGAAAAGGAGATTGGCGTTCCAGCGGACCGCATCACGCGGATGGGCGCGAAAGACAATTTCTGGGGTCCGGCGGGCGACACGGGCGCATGCGGGCCTTGCTCCGAGTTGCACTACGACCGGGGAGCATCCATTGACCCCAATGCCACGCTCGAGCATGACCCGCAGGAACGCTTCATCGAATTCTGGAACCTGGTGTTTCCTCAGTTCGACCAACAGCCTGATGGCTCACGACCAGCGCTGAAGAACCGGGGGATCGATACGGGCATGGGGCTCGAACGCTTGGCAGCCTTGTTGCAGGGCAAGCCCACCGTATTCGATGTCGATCACGTTTACCCGCTCATCGAGCACACGGAATCAATGACGAAGGTGACTTACGCGAAGAATCCTGTGCCGTTCCGGGTCATCGCGGACCACGTTCGCGCGCTGTCCTTCATGATCGCCGACGGCATCTTGCCCGGCAATGAAGGCCGGGGTTATGTCGAGCGGCGTTTGCTGCGCCGTGCCGCGCGCTTCGGGCGCGAACTGGGATTGGAAGAACCGTTTCTGCACAAGGTGTCGGCGACGGTGGTCGAACTGATGGGACACCATTACCCCGAGCTGGAAGAAAAGCGATCGTCCATAGAAAAAGTGATTGCGACCGAAGAGAAGCGCTTTCAAAGCACGTTGGTCCGGGGCATGGACATGCTGGAGCAGGCGCTTTCAAACCTGGAGCCAGGCGACACGGTTCCGGGCGATGAGTTGTTTCGGCTGCACGATACATACGGCTTCCCGCTCGACCTGGCCACTGACATCGCCGAGGACCGCGGCTTCGCGGCAGACCATGACGGCTTCAAAGCGGCCATGGCGCAACAGAAAGAGCGGGCGCGCAGTTCGTGGGCCGGGAGCGGCGAAGCGGAATTGTCCCCCGTGTACCGGCACATCCGAGACGAATCGGGCGAGACGGCATTCGTCGGCTATGAACAGCTGGCCCATGAGTCGCATGTCGTGGCGCTGCTGAAGGACGGCCAACGGACCGGGCAACTGAGCGAAGGCGAAGAGGGGGAAGCGATTCTGGATCGCTCGCCGTTTTACGCGGAATCCGGCGGACAGATCGGCGACACGGGCACGCTGTCCAATGCCGATGCCAACGCTTTCGTGGTGGATTGCAAGAAGCCCGTCGATGGCCTGCGCACGCATGTCGTGCGGATGTCGCGCGGGGTGCTTCGTGTAGGCGATACCGTGCATGCCGAGGTGGACAGCGACTTGCGCGCGTCGACCGCCATCCACCATACGGCGACGCACCTGCTGCAAGCGGCGCTGCAGAGCATCCTGGGCGGCCATGTGCATCAGGCGGGGTCGCTCGTTACGCCGGACCGGCTGCGCTTCGACTTCACGCATTTCGAGGCCATCGGCGCGGAGGGGCTTCAGGACATCGAGCGGACGGTGAACGCCTACATCCGGCGCGATGATCCCATCGAAATCAGCGAGATGCCCATCGACGAGGCGCGGGCCAAAGGGGCCATGGCGCTGTTTGGGGAGAAGTACGGCGACATTGTGCGCGTGGTGCAGGCGGGCGATGTGAGCACGGAACTCTGCGGCGGCACGCATGTGAAGCGCACTG
>CAZLBS010000281.1:0-5518 GCA_964557505.1 uncultured Nitrospiraceae bacterium
CGTGAAGCAGCGTTCCCGCCGCTGAGTGACGTCGATACCGGCGCTACGCCAAACCAGGAAGAGGACCTCGAGGAAGATCAGACGGCCACCATTACGGTTCGCGGTCAGAACATCTTCTGGGCGACAGGCCTGCGCCTGGTGCCAGCGGCAGGTTCGCCCGCGGATGCGGATCAGCCAGCTGACTTCCCGGTTCTTACGCGCGATGTCATCCCGCAATCGGGCGACACCGGTCAGCAGGAATCGCTTACCTTCGAGGTGACCAATGATGGCGCCAACACGGACGACGTCGAGTTCGACGCCTTCCTCGTGGTGCCGTCGACGAATGGCGCCAAGCAGGCCATTCCTGTGCAGGAAGTCCCCGTGGCAAACCTCGACGTGCAGTTCCTGGGCGATCGCATCATGCTTCCCATTCGGGAAATCATCGAAGCCATCCTCGGTGCTGTTGCGGCAACGGTTGGCGCCGCGGCCCTGGCGGTCATCGGCCTGCTCGCAGGCGGTGAAGGCGACGACGACGGCGGTCCGTGCTTCATTGCTACGGCTGCCTACGGCACGCCGCTGGCAGAAAACATCGATGTGTTGCGGGCGGTGCGTGATACGTACTTCCTCGACAACGCACTCGGTCAGGCGTTCACGGATATGTACTATCGCTTGAGCCCGGCTCTCGCCGACATCGTCGCTGAGAATCCGGTCCTGGCGGGTATCGCCCGTGTCATCCTTCTGCCGGTGGTCCTGTTCGCCAAGCTGGTGGTCAACAGCCCAGCAGTCACGGCTGGCCTCGCGGGCGTGGCCATGCTCCTCGCAGCGTGGCGCCGCCGCACCCGGGCGAAGCACAACAGCTAGCCCGGCGCAAGCCACCAAGACCTAACCACTCCTCCGGCGGAACCCGTACATCGGGTTTCGCCGGAGTTCTTTTGTGGGGGGGGCAACTAGATAAAAGAAAGCCGCCGCGAGGGATTCCTCGAGGCGGCTGCTTGCTGCGGGGCAGGCGGGCTAGGAAGCGGTCCTGATGCCGAATTGGCCGCCGGGGCGGAAGCGGGCGTTCCCGCTTCAGGCGCGGGCTTGAATTTGACGCCCGCTTGCTCGAAGTTGTTCAACAAGCCCTCCTTGTCAGCCGCTTTGGCATAGGCTTCTTCGGGCTCGACAAGCTCCGACTTCACCAGCCGGGTTAATTCATTGTTCAGCAGGGTCATGCCTTCCTTTTGGCCGGTCTGCATTATGCTGGCAATTTGCGAGGTCTTCCCTTCGCGCATGAGGCTGCCCACGGCCGAATTGCAGACGAGCACTTCCAGCGCGGCCACGCGCCCTCCGCCGATCTTCTTCAGCAGATTCTGCGCGATGACGCCCTTTAGCGTGGATGAAAGCATGAGACGTATTTGGCTCTGCTGGTCGGCGGGAAACTGATCGATGATGCGGTCCACAGTTGAGATGGCCGTGGTGGTGTGCAAGGTGCCGAAGACTAAGTGGCCCGTTTCGGCGGTCTCGATGGCAATGTGCGTAGTCTCAAGGTCGCGCATCTCGCCCACGAGCACGATGTCGGGGTCTTCACGCAAGGCGGCCCGAAGTGCCGATTTGAATCCCGCCGTGTGCGTGCGCACCTCGCGTTGGTTGATGAGGCAGCGTTTGTTGCGGTGCACGAATTCGATAGGGTCTTCAATCGTGATGATGTGATCGCTGCGCGTATTGTTGATGTGGTCGATCATGGCAGCCAGCGTGGTGGACTTCCCGCTCCCCGTCGGACCAGTCACGACGACCAGGCCCTTGGCGAGCGTGCAGAATTTCCGGACGGCTGGCGGCAGCCCCAATTGCTCCACCGTTAGGATTGTTTCCGGTATGACGCGAAAGACGCCCCCCATGCCCTTATGGTCCATGAAGCAGTTGACGCGGAAACGGCCATACCCCTCGAGGGAGTAGGCAAAGTCCGTGTCCATGCAGCCGTTGAATTCTTGCTCGTTCAACTGCGGCATGATTTCAAACAGGATGCGCTTCGTCGCGTGCTCATCGAGCGGCTCCTCGCTCCGCATCGCGACGATGGAGCCATCTTTCCGGATGATAGGCTTGCATCCCGTCGACAGGTGCAAGTCCGACCCCTTGTGTTCCACGAGCGCCTTCAAGTACTTGTCAATCTCGGCCATGGGTTTTCGATCCCCCTTTGTGCAGTCTTCCCCGCTGGAGCGTACCATGCGGGACGCCAACCGGCAAGCATAACGGTGGACGGTATAGCGTTTGGCGGGAGGTAATTGAAACCAGACAAAAGTGCTTTGACGGTCCGAAAAAATCACAAGGAATGGCGCCTTAGGATTGACTAACCCCATATGTTGTGTTAGGTTAGGCTTCACGCAAGGTATCCGTTTGGATTTGTACGCGGCGCATGACAGGGCGGAATCGCCGGGGACACAAAGTCATGACGGCAGACGATGTGGTTTTTCTGGGCCGTGACGCTATGATGGTGACGCTGCTGGTGTCAGCGCCGATGCTGGTGTCGGGGCTTGTGATTGGCCTGGTTATCAGTATCTTTCAGTCGGTCACCCAGATTCAGGAGATCACCCTGACCTTCGTGCCCAAGATTGTCTTGGTGATGGTCTCCTTCGTGATTTTCCTGCCCTGGATGACGGACACAATGCTGGAATTTGTAGTGCCCTTGTTTGGCGATTTTTCCGACCTGGTACTGCAAGAGCCGCGGCCGGGGCAGCGGATTCCCGGCCCATGAAGCTAGGCCATGTTGTTCGAAGCCGAGGTATTCAAGACGTTCGTGCTCGTGTTGGCGCGCGTGTCCGGACTGCTCATTTCGGCCCCCGTGCTTGGCTCGGGCAACATTCCCCCGCCCGCAAAAATCGGCCTCAGCGCATTGACGGCCGTGCTGCTCACGGGCACGCTCCCAGTGCAGCCGGGCGCCCTGCCAGACGACCCCATCTTGTTTGGCCTGATGGGCGCCAGCGAATTGGCCATTGGGCTGATGCTGGGCTTCATGCTCACGATCGTTTTCGCGGCGATTCAGGTGGCAGGTCAGCTGATGGACATGCTTTCTGGCTTTGCCCTGCAAAACGTCTTCAACCCGGCTCTGGAAACCCAGGTGCCTGTGTTCGGCTTCTTCTTTTTCATCATTGCAACGCTCTACCTCTTGGTGGTCGACGGGCACCATTTGATGTTGCTCGGTCTGGCGCGCACGTTCGAACGCATTCCGTTGGGCGGCTTGGACCTCGAGCCCACGCTCCTGCGCGACTTCGCTTCGCTAGGCAGCGGCATGTTTTACGATGGCTTGATCATCGCGGCTCCCGTGGCCGGCGCGCTGCTCCTGGCCTATCTGACCATTGGCTTCATGGGCCGGGTAGTGCCGCAAGTGCAGCTCTTCGTGGTGGGCTTTCCAATCACCATTGCCATCAGCCTGCTCCTGACGGGCGTGGTACTGCGTGCGTATCTGGCCCTATTGGACGGCCTCTTCGCCGACATGTTCGATACGTTTTCCGATCTTGCTCTGGGGCTAGGCTGACCCCCTTCTGCCTCTGCTGCTCCTCGCGCGCAGTGCCGTGGTACTAGGCGATGCCCGAGGATCAGGGTGGAGAAAAGGTATTACCGCCAAGCGAGCGCAAGCTGCAGCGGCTGCGCGAGCAAGGGCAGGTATCCAAGAGCCAAGACTTGACCACGTCAATGCTGCTCTTGGTCAGTCTTGCCGCGGCCTATCTGTTTGGCGCGTCGATCTACAATGAGATGGTACGGACGATGGAGTTGTATGCGGGCAACGCGTCTACCGTGACGCTCAATGCGCAGGGCCTTCAAGTGCTTGGCTTCGAGGCCATGTTTGGCATCGGCTCGGCCCTGCTGCCCTTCTTAGGACTGTTGCTGGCGGCGGGCATTCTCATCAATATCGTCCAATTCGGGCCGCTGTTTGCGCCGCAGGCGTTGGCCCCAAAAGCCCAGCGCATCAATCCGGTGCAAGGATTTCAGCGCTTCTTCTCCTTGCGCTCCTTGGTTGAGCTTATCAAGTCCATCGTGAAGCTGCTGATTATCCTGGGCGTCGTGGCGACCACGGTGCAAAACCGCTGGGACGACCTGCGCCTGCTGTACTTCCTCACGCCTGAGGGCATCGTGCAAGAGATTGCTTATCTCGGCGCGTTGCTTTGGCTTCGCATCAGTCTGGTGATGCTTGTGCTCGGGGTGATCGATTTGCTGTATCAACGCTGGCAGTTCCAGCAAGATCAGCGCATGACCTTGAAAGAAGCGCGCGACGAACTCCGCGAGCTGGAGGGCGATCCGCAGATCAAGCAGCGGGTCCGACAATTGCAGCGTCAAATGGCGATGCGGCGCATGATGGCCGAGGTGCCCGCGGCAGATGTCATCGTGACGAACCCGCTCACCTATGCGATTGCGCTTCGGTACGATGCGGAAACCATGCAAGCGCCGAAAGTGGTGGCCAAGGGCGCACGGCTGGTTGCCGCGCGGATCCGGGAACTCGGCATCGAGCATGATGTGCCCATCGTGCAGCGGCCCCCGCTAGCGCGCACGCTTTTCCGCACGGTCGAGGTGGGGCAAGAGGTGCCCGGCGATGTCTTTCGTGCGGTGGCCGAGGTGCTGGCGTTCGTGTATCAGATCGACCGCCGGGAAGCCAAGCAGCGCGAGCGTGCCGCCGCGGGCATGGCGGAGGCGGCCAACGCATGACCCTGGCGCGCTTCCATAGCGGGGTCTCCCGATGAACGCGCCGGCGAATACGCTGCGGCAGCGGTTGAACGCCTTTGGCTTAGGGGCCAACCAGGATATCGTCCTGGCTTTGGCCATCATGGCCATCCTCATGGTGCTCGTCTTGCCCATCCCGACGTGGATGCTCGACGTGCTGCTCACCTTGAACATATCCCTGTCGGTCGTCGTCTTGCTCGGCACCATCTATTTGAAGCAAGCGCGCGAGTTTGCCGTTTTCCCTTCGTTGCTGTTGATGCTGACGTTGTTCCGGCTCGCGATGAATGTGGCGTCCACGCGCCTCATCCTCTCCCAGGCAAACGCGGGCCAAGTGATCGAAGTCTTCGGTTCCTTTGTCACGCGTGGCAGCCTAATCGTCGGCATCATCATCTTTTCCATTTTGCTGATCATTCAGTTCGTCGTAATCACGCGGGGGGCCGGGCGCATCTCGGAAGTGGCCGCGCGCTTTACATTGGATGCAATGCCGGGCAAGCAGATGGGCGTGGACGCCGACCTAAATGCGGGGCTCATCACGGAACAGCAGGCGCGCGAGCGGCGCGAGAACATCGAGCGCGAGGCGGACTTCTACGGCGCCATGGACGGCGCCACGAAATTCGTGCGCGGCGATGCCATTGCTGGGCTCATCATCACGCTGGTGAACATCGTCGGCGGGCTGGCGGTGGGCGTCTTGCTCAACGACAACACCTTCGCGCAGGCGGCCCAGATCTACGTGACCTTGACCATCGGCGATGGGCTGGTCACTCAGATACCCGCGCTCATCATTTCGACTGCCGCGGCGATGATCGTGACGCGCACGGCGTCAGAGGCCAACCTCGGCGCCGACTTTGGC
>CAZLBS010000282.1:0-5517 GCA_964557505.1 uncultured Nitrospiraceae bacterium
ACTATCCCCTGAACAGCTTTGTAGAATTGACGTGGTTTGTGTCGCTTTTTCTGGTCTACCTGGCGGCTGGCCAGGCGTATCACAAGCCGTCGCACGTCCGGCCGCTTATGCTCGTGCTCTGTTTGTCGGTGGGCGTGAGCGTCATTTACGGGTTTGTGCAACTGGCGGGCTATGACCCGTTCCCGTGGGATGTGCGTGGATTCGACAACCCTTTCGGGGAACTGCCCGGCACCTTCGGCAACGGCAACTTGATGAGCCATGCGACGGTGCTCTGTTTTGTCATGGCGCTCTACCTGGGGCTCACGTCGGCGCGGGACCGGTGGTGTCTGCTGTTGCTGCCGCTCTACCTCTCGCAATTGAATTTCTCAAACCAGCGCGGCGGCATCGCCGGGCTTATTGCTGCCGCGGTCCTGGTGATAAGCGCCATCGGGCTGTACCGGCTCACGCGGCGCGCATGGCTCTCCGCGGCGGGCGCCTTTGTCGTGCTGGGCATTTTTGCGGCCGCGGGCTTTGGCGGCGCCATGCTCTACAAACAAGTGGCCACCGGCTCCCCGATCCCCATTGGCGAGCCGCTGCTCTTGCGCTATCACAGCTTTTACGGCGCCACGCAAATGGCCTTCGAAAAGCCGCTGCTGGGCGTGGGGCCTGGCAACTATGTGCGCGAGAATCCCCCGCACTACACGCCCTATGAGGAGCACCATTACGCCACTGAGCGCAGCATCAATCAGCATGTCCACAATGAGCCCTTGGAATTCATGGCCGAATTTGGCATTCCGGCGGGGGCGCTCTACATCATGTTTTTGGTGTTGGCTTCCTGCTATGGCTTGGTGCTCGGCTTGCGCGCGGAGCGTCCCGCCTGGCGCTGGCTGGGCCTTGCCTATGCCGGCATCTTCTGCACGTTTCTGGCCGACAGCATTTTCGGGTTCAACTTTCATGCGGTGGCAACAGGGCTGATGTGCATGCTGCTGCTTGGAACGCTTGAAGGCGTGTTCCGGGCGGGCATGCCCATGGGCAGCTGGCGGCCGCGGCAGGCTCCGGTTTGGGCTCCGAGAGCGGCCCTCATTGCCGCGGCAGTTCTCGTCATAGGCGTTCAGTCAGCAGCGTTCGCGGGCAAGATTTATCTGCAGGACGGGCGCGCGGCCATTCACTACAAACTCTTCGACGCAGGCATGGAGCGTCTCGCGGTCGCCGAACGGCTTTTGCCGTGGGAGTGGGACCCTCCTTACCGCCAAGGGATTGCATCCCTTCGCATGCAGGAATACGAGGCCGCCATCCCGCATTTTGAACGCTCGCTGGAGCACAACGGCAACCGCGTGCTCACCTTTGAGAAGATCGCCCGTGCGGCGCGGTTTGCCGCAACCGCCGGGGCAGGTCAGGCAGGACAAAGCTCGCGCGAACGCCTTGAAGAGCGCGACCATTTTCTCAATCTAGCCTCGATGGCCGCGTCCAACGCCTTGTTCTACGTCCCTATACTGCCGGAGCCTTATGAAGAGCTGGGCGATGTGGATGGGGCCCGCGCTTCGCTCTATGAGCGGTTCGCCGCGCAGACAGGTCAGGACCCCCCCGTACCCGTAACACCGCTGTGGCATGACGCGTCCGTCAATTTCGAAGCCGCGCTCGCCCGCGGACACGATAGCCCGGGCATCGTGCGCCACAAATTGGGGCTCGCCCTTAACGGCCTCGGCTTGCGTGATGAAGCCCGCGCCGTGATCATGCGCGCGGCACGGGAAAATCCGAACAACCTCGTTGCCTGGTCGGCCTTGCACGAATTTGCCGATGCGCCATGGCAGCGGGCGGCGCTCACGCGCGCCCTGCAAACCGCAACTGCGGATGCGGAATTGCTGAGCGGCGATCACCGGCCTGTGCTCGAGGCCATGGCACAAGGTATCGAACCCACGCCGAATGCCCGCAGCGTGGCTGATGGCGCCCAAGCTCTCGTGCAGGCCCTCGCCGTGCGCCTCGAGGAGAGCGGCGGCAACTCCCCTGCTCAATGGCGCATGGCAGCAGACACGCTCGTGCGGGAGCTGCAGCGAGACGAAGATGCCCCGGAACACATTACGGCTTTGTGCCAATACTATCTGGCGACCGCCTACGCACTGCTGCAAGCTCCTGGCGAGGCGTCGCACTATTACCAGGCGAGTTACGGCATGCTGCCGCCCGGGCTTCGTATTGAAGCGGCCCTCAACTGGAGCGGCGTATTGCAGGAGATGGGCCGCCCGGCCTCGGCGTTGCAGGTCTTGCGCGATGCCATGGAGCAGCCCGGCGACGTTTCGCGGGTGCATCTAGCGCTCGCGCGTGCACTCGATGATATGGGACAGACCGAAGCAGCGTTGGCCGAATATGAACGGCTTCTCACGAGCTATGCACTCGCGCAAGACCTGCGGGATGCTATCGAGAGCCGCATCGAAGCGCTGAGTCAGGCGCTGGATTCATAATCCCCCTTGTGCAGCGCTGCATCACAGCAGCCGCGGCTGCTCATCGTCGAAGGTGCGCCAGCGCCTTACCGGGTCGATTTCTGGAATGTGCTCGGTCAGCACCTCGACCTGACCGTATGGTGTCAGGCTGCTCACGAAAAGGGGCGTACTTGGGAGATCGAGGCGCTGGCTCAGCACTTCCGCTACGAAGTCCTTATGGGCCTGCGGGTGGGCGAAGATAAATATGTGAATCCGGGCATTACCCGGAAGCTTGCGCGCAATGCCTTTGACGCCCACCTCATGAGCCTAAACAGCTCGCCCACCGAAATGCTGGCCATGCGCTGGTTTCGTGCACGCGGCATCCCCTTTATTTGGAAAAGCGATGGCGGCTTTCCCCGGCACGGGGACTACGGCAGCGTGTCCGAATCGAAAGAGCGGGCCAAGCGCTGGCTGTTCCCCCACGCCGCGGCCTATCTGTCGTCCGGTCCAAGTTGCACGGAATACCTGACCTATTATGGCGCGGACCCCGAGGGCGTCATTGAATATCCGTATGCGCTGCGGCTGCCCGAAGACTTGCTCACCCCGCTTGAGCCAGACCTGCGGCGCAAGCGGCGGGCGGAGGAAAAGCTCGCCGGCTGCGTGTTTTTCAATGCCGGACAATTCATTCACCGCAAAGGACTCGACGTCCTCCTCGAGGCGTATGCACAGGTCGCGAAAGAGGGGGAGACGTCGCTCTTGCTGATTGGCGCGGGCAGCGAAGAGGCGCATCTGCGCGCCATGGCGGAAGACCTCGCTTTGCCGAATGTCATCTTCAAACCGTTCTTGCAGCGCGGCGCACTGGCGGAGTATTTCAAGTTGGCCGATGCCTTTGTATTTCCAACGCGCTATGACATTTACGGGCACGTGGTGACAGAGGCAATGGCGCATCGGCTGCCCGTCATCGCGACGCGCTGGGCTGGGAGCGCCCACGCCTGCATGCGCGATGGGGAGACCGGCTATATCATCGACCGGGACGACGTGAACACACTGGCCGGGCGCATGCGGCTGCTGCTGGATCCCGAGGTGCGGGCGCGCATGGGCGCGGCAGGCAAACGTGCGATCGCTCCATTCACCCTCGAGCGCATGGCGGAGAAGCATGTGGAAGCTGCCGCTCGCATCATGGACTTGCGGAAGTCCGTGCCCGGCGAAGCCCGATGACGCAGCATGAAGCCCGGCCGCGCATTCTCGTCGTGGTGAATGTGTTTCATCCCGATCGCGGCGGCGGCGGCGCGATTTTTAGCGACCTGTGCTATGGCCTTGCCGAACGCGGATTCGACGTCACCGTGCGCTGCGCCTATCCCTATTACCCCGAGTGGCGCGACAAGAGCGGCCTCAATGGCTGGCACATTCAACGCTACGAGGAAAACGGCGTCCACGTCGAACGGCATGGCCTCTTCATTCCGCGCAATCCCAGCAGCCTGCTGCAACGGTTGACCTATGAAGCGTCATTTTTACTGTCGCTGTGCCGCTCGTTGCCCCGGGGTACGTTCGACCATGTCATGGTTTATTGCCCGCTTGCCGGCGCCGTCGCCTATGGCGTCTTGCATAAATGGCTCAAGCGGCAACCCTTCTGGCTGAATGTGCAAGATCTCAGCGCCGACGCGGCCAAAGCCAGCGGCATTGCCTCGGGCGCAAGCATGCACGCATTGCTCTCGGGCATCCAGCGGTTTTTGTTCAATCAGGCTGACACGTGGAGCAGCATATCGCCCGCCATGATCGAGCGGCTCGAAGCCATCCGCGCAAAGGGCCAGCCCATTCACTATCTGCCCAACTGGCTCAATGCCTCCCTCGCGGATGCCATCGGCGCTCTGCCGGACAAGTACGGCAGGCCCGAGAAGAATCCTCCCCACCTGCTGTATGCAGGCAACATCGGCGCGAAGCAAGATCTGCTGCGGCTGCTGGAATCGTTGCACCGCAGCAAGGCGAGCTTTTCGTTTGCGGTCAACGGCGATGGCGGCGCCGCGCCGGATGTGCGCGCGTGGATCGAGCGCACCTGCGACCCGCGCTTTACCTATGGCCATTTCCTGCCCGAGCCTGCCTTCGCCCAAGCGCTGCATGAGGCGGACTATTTTGTCATCCCCGAGCGCACCGGCAGCGGCGGCAGCTTCATCCCTTGCAAGACTATCGCCGGGCTCGCATCGCACACGCCAATTCTGGCCGTATGCGATAACGATAGCCCTCTCGGCCAAGAGGTCATCGAACACCAGCTTGGGCCACACTACACCTGGGACGAATTGGACGAACTGCCGGGGGCCCTCAACGCCGCCGGCGAGCACCCCCGCCTCTTTTACCAATGGCAAACGAACTGCATGCGGCGCGCGGAATTCTACCGCCGCGAACGGCTGATCGATGCGTTTGCGCAGGAGTTCGCCAAGAGCTAATGGCGCACGCGCTCGCGCCGGAGAGCCGCATACTGCTGGCGCCATTCTTCATTCAGCTTGTCGGCTTCGCGCCGCGGCCAATCTTTCGGGTCCAAAGCAGGATGCGCGCCCGGCCATCCCAAGTGGTCCAGCAACGCGTTTACTGAAACCGGCACATCTTCGACAAAATCTTCGTAGTAGATGCGGTAGGGCTCGATGTCGTTGTTGATGAAAAATATTTCCCAGCGGTGATAGTGAATGCATAAGCGTTTGTACGCTTTATCGATGGCGTCATAGTTAAACTCATAGGGGATTTGTTGCAGCGCCGACACCGCTTCGTCACTTCGGGCATGGGCTTGCCTGAATCCGGCGGCGTTGCGCTGATTCAGCTTGGCGGAGGATACTGCTTGGGCAACCTTGTCCCGGCGCTCCAAGTAAATGAATTTTGCCGGCCCTAAGAGATCATCCAAGACCCGCGTGGCCGCCATTTCCTTGTATTCCGGAATCCTCCTGACTCGTCCCATCATCGCATGCAAGTGGGCCCACATGAGCTTCAGGCCAAACACGCCATTTTCCGTACAGCCCGATTGATACGCGTGCCGGATCGCCTCCAAGCACGCGGCGTCCGTCTTGATGCGCTCGGGCTCGCGTGTGAAGAACAGCAACCGCTCCGCTGGTTTGCCCGCCGCGGGCTGATCGAGGCC
>CAZLBS010000283.1:0-5514 GCA_964557505.1 uncultured Nitrospiraceae bacterium
GGTTGCTTCAATGGCGGTGCCTTCCTATACTCCAGCAACGGCTGAAGTCTTCCCGCGCTCCCTTTGGAACTCACTCGATGACCAACAAAGAAGTCGCCTCGGCGCTCGACGAAATCGCCATGCTCTTGGAATTGACTGGCGAAAACCCCTTTAAGACCCGCGCCTATACAAATATGGCACGCAAGATTGAAGGGCTGGACGAGGACATCGAAGATCTCGCCGCCGAAAAGCGCCTGCGCGATGTCGGCGGGGTAGGCGAGGCGCTCGAGCAGAAGATAACCGAGCTGGTCGAGAACGGCCGCCTTCAATATCTTGAAGACTTGAAGGCCAAATTTCCGCCGAGCCTGTTCGAATTGTTTGGCATCCAGGGCCTGGGCCCGAAGCGCATCAAGATGCTGTACGACGACCTCGGCATAGATTCGCTGGACGCTCTCGAGAAGGCCTGCCATGAAGACCGCATCGCCAGTCTGAAGGGCATGGGCAAGAAATCGCAGGACAAAATCCTCGAGGGCATCGCGTTCGCGCGCAAGCACCAGGACCGGCGCCGCCTCGACGTGGCCCACGACGAAGCCGCGCAACTGGTCGAATGGCTCAGAGGCGCTCCCGGCATCATCCGGCTCGAGGTGGCAGGCAGCCTCCGCCGCTCCCGCGAAACCGTCAAAGACGTCGACGTGCTGGTGTCGAGCGGCGAGCCCGGCCCCATTATGGACCGCTTCGTTGCCGCCGAAAACGTTGCGCGCGTCACGGGCAAGGGCGACACCAAGTCGAGCGTCGTCTTGCAATCGGGCATGAACGCCGACCTGCGGGTGGTCAGCGACACGCAGTTTCCGTTTGCGCTGGCGCACTTCACCGGCAGCAAACAGCACAACGTCGTCATGCGGCAGCGGGCCAAAGACCGCGGGCTCAAGCTCAATGAGTACGGCCTCTTTAAAGACAAGGATGATTCCCTCATCGCGTGTAAAGAAGAGAGCGACATATACAAGGCGCTGGATCTGCCCTACATCCCGCCTGAGATGCGCGAGGACATGGGCGAGTTCGACCTCGAAGAAACGCCCAAGCTCATCGAGCAAAAGGACCTGAAGGGCGTCATTCACAATCACTCGACCTGGAGCGACGGGAAGAACAGCATCGAGGAGATGGCGCTTGCGGCGAAGCAGCGCGGCTTCAAATACTTTGGCCTTGCCGACCACAGCCGGACCGCGAGCTATGCCGGCGGCCTTACGCCAGAGCGCGTCGAGCAGCAGCACCAAGAAATCGACGCGCTCAACAAAAAGCTCAAAGGCATGCGCGTGCTCAAGGGCATTGAGTCCGACATCTTGAACGACGGCTCGCTCGACTATGACGAAGCCATGCTCAAGCGCTTCGACTTCATTGTCGCCTCGGTGCACAGCAACCTGAAGATGAGCATCAAAGACGCAACCAAACGCATCCTAGCAGCGCTCGAGAATCCGTATACGACCATCCTCGGCCACCCGACCGGCCGATTGCTGTTGCAGCGCGAGGGCTACGAACTCGACTGGGATGAAGTCTTCAAGACGGCATCGAAGCACCGCGTCGCCATCGAAATCAACGCCAATCCGCGCCGGCTCGACCTGGACTGGCGCCTGATTCGCCGGGCGAAAGACGCTGGCTGCATGTTCTGCATTGGGCCCGATGCACACGTCACGGGCGGACTCGACGACGTCCGCTATGGCATCGGCATCGCGCGCAAGGGCGGCCTCAACAAAGACGACCTGCTCAATTGCCTGGACTGGAAGGAGTTCACCGCGTGGAAAAACGGCTGATAGGCCTTGGCAGAACCGCCTGTGCCCTACTGCTTGCGAGCGCGGCATCAGGCTGCGCGACTGGGGCCGAATACGACCAAATACGTCTGCGCCCGGAGGAAGCCAGGGAAGTGTTCACGCGCATGCCGCTCGAACTCGACAACCGCAAGATTGGCTGCGCGGTATGGGTGCCGCCCGAATACGAACCGGATACGCCCATGCCGCTCGTGATCTTCCTGCATGGCATTGGCGAGCGCGGACGCGATGGACTCAAGCAGGCGACAGTCGGCATCGGGCCGGCGATTAAATCCCACCCCGGGCGCTTCCCCTGCATCGTGGTCATGCCGCAATGTCCGCCGGGGCATTGGTGGGGCGAGCCGGTCTACCGCTTTGTTCAGGATGTCGGCAATGCCGGCGAGGTCATCACGCTCGCGATCGACAAGGCGAAAGAAACCTACGCCATCGACGAGTCGCGCATCTACCTCACCGGGCTGTCGATGGGCGGCTTCGGCACATTTACTTACGGCGCGGACCACATCGAGCAGTTCGCAGCGCTCATGCCCGTCTGCGGCGGGGGCTTGACCGAGGACGCCGCAAGGCTTGCCCAG
The DNA here is from genome assembly GCA_964557505.1 of uncultured Nitrospiraceae bacterium. Lineage (GTDB taxonomy): Bacteria > Hydrogenedentota > Hydrogenedentia > Hydrogenedentales > CAZLBS01 > CAZLBS01. Next base: position 2,372 of record CAZLBS010000283.1, read on the forward strand.
CGTCCCATCTGGGTGTTCCACGGCCGCCGCGACATCAGCGTCCCCGTCAATAACTCACGGCGCATGGTCGAGGCCATCCAGGAGGCTGGCGGCGACGTGACCTACACCGAGTATCCCGATGCCCGCCACTCCGATGCCTGGGAGCGCGCATACAACGACCCCGAGGCCATCGCATGGCTGCTTTCACACCAACTCGCCGCCGAATAGGAACGCATTGCATTCATGCCTACCCTTAAGCTGACGCAGGCAGCGAACCGCGAGCGCGCCAACGTTGTTTTCGAGTTGCTCGCCGAGGCCTATCCTGATGCCGCCTGCTCGCTCGATTTCACCAATCCGCTCGAGCTGCTCGTCGCCACCATCCTCGCCGCCCAATGCACCGATGCCCGCGTCAATATCGTCGCGAAGCATCTCTTCAAAAAGTACCAAGGTCCGGAAGACTACTTGGCCGTCGAGCAGGAAGAACTCGAGAAAGATATTCAGACTTGCGGCTTCTACCGCAACAAGGCCAAGAGCATCAAAAAGGCCTGCGCCTCCATCGTCGAGAAGCATGGCGGCCAGGTGCCTGGGACCATGGAAGAACTCGTCGCCCTCGACGGCGTCGGCCGCAAGACTGCCAATGTCATTCTTGGCGAGTGCTTCGGCGGGCAGGGCGTCATTGTCGATACGCACTGTGGCCGCATCGGCAAGCGCCTCGGCTTCACCAAGAACACCGATCCGGTCAAGGTCGAGCGCGACCTCATGAAGGTGTGGCCGTCCGATCGCCTCACGCAGTTCAGCCATCTCATGGTCTTCCACGGCCGCGCTATCTGCCTCGCGCGAGGCCCTCGCTGCAGCCAGTGCCCCGTCCGAAACCACTGCCCCTTCCCCGATACCCGCGAAGGCAAAAAGATCGCCAAGTAAGGCCTCGCCTGCCCCAGCGTGCAGAAAAGGCGCCGGCCGCGTTGCCACATCGGAGAGCTGGAAAGACAGGGACTGTGAGGGAGAGACGCTCTCCGCTGCGTCCGCGTGCATGTGGAGCGTTGTACTTGTCATACCACGCGCGCTCCCGCCTTCGGCATTGGGGCCAGCCCCTGTTGGGTGGGGCCTGCCGCCGGCGAGCCCTGCTCGCCAGTGCCGTGTATGTGGGGGTTGGCTGGGGTGGTTTGTTGTCTCCTGACATTACGTTGTCAGGAGCGAGGTAGTATAGTGCTGGCACGAAACGGGCTGGTGCGCAGGGCGCTGCCTCAAGGAACACGAGCAACCAGGAAAGTGGACGGGATGACGAAGGAATTGCTCTTACATGAAATCGCGCAGAGTCAGGAATTTGTCATGCGGGTGTTGAAGGCATTTGATGAAGCTGACAGCACGTTTCAGCCAGCGGAGGGCGCGCTGACGGTCGCCCAACAGGTGGCGCACATTGCCCAGACCGTCGATTGGATGCGCGAGGGGGCATCGCGTCCGGAAGGCTTCGACTTGAATTTCGAGGAACACATGAAGCCGGTGATGGCGTCGGCGTCGCTGAGCGAATCGCTCGCCTGGCTCGAGCGGGCGTTCACCGAGGCAAAAGAGTTCTACGGCGGCCTCAGTGAAGCGGAATTGTCCGAGCCGCTGCCGGAGGGGATGGTGATGGGCGGCGAACCGAAACTCGCCACCATCATGGGCATCGTCGATCACACCGCGCATCACCGCGGCTCGTTGTCGGCCTACGCCCGCTGCATGGGCAAAGTGCCGCCGATGCCGTATATGGACGAAATGCCGCAGGCTTAGCGTGATGGCCCAGGCAAGAAGAGACAGCGGTCCCGGCCCGGACACGCCCATCGAGGAACTGGCGAACATCGGTCCAACCATCGCGAAGAAGTTGCGCGGCCTGGGCATAGCGGACAAATCGGACTTGGAACGCGTAGGGCCTGCCGCGGCGTGGCGGGCCCTGCGCGAGGCCGAACCGGGAAAGACCCTCCCGCTCTGTTACTACCTCTATAGCTTGGAGGGCGCGCTGCGCGGCTGCCATTGGGACGCCCTCCCGGCAGAAGTGAAAGCGGCGCTGGCAGCGGAGGCACGCGCGGATGCGGCGGGCAGATAGGCTCTTTCGCATTATTCTTATGTTGCGCGGCGGCAGGCTGCGCACGGCGAAGGCGCTTGCGGCTGAACTTCAGGTCAGCGAGCGAACGATCTACCGAGACATCCGCGACCTCGTATTGTCTGGCATCCCCATCGACGGCGAGGCCGGCGTGGGCTACCGCCTGCAGCAGGCCTTCGACCTGCCCCCGTTGATGTTCGACAGCGAAGAAGCCGCCGCGCTGGTGCTAGGCGTACGCATGGTCGAGGCCTGGGGCGGGGGTACGCTCGCGGCCGCCTCCCGCCGCGTGCTGGACAAGGTCAGCCAGGTGGCCCCGCCAGGCCTGGCGAAACTTCTCGGCCGCGGCGACTTATTGGCGCCGGACTTTCACGTTGACCCTGACGCGGGAGAACTTCTGCAACTCGTGCGTGAAGCGCTTGAAGCCTCGTGCCGTCTAGAGATTCAATACCGCGATGCGAGCAATGCCGAAACCAAGCGGACGATACGTCCCCTTGGCCTGTTCTACTGGGGAGGCGTGTGGTCCGTGGGCGCGTGGTGCGAATTGCGTGAGGACTTCCGCAACTTCCGCTTGGACCGCATGCTATCCGCGGCAGTCGGAACGGAGTTTACGCCGGATCCTGGCAAGACGCTTGACGACTTCATGGTTGCTTTTCAAGAAGCGTGCTGAGGAGGAACTGTGGTGACCACCCCGCGCATTCTTATCCAGGGGCTGGGCAGTGTGGGCGGCGTGTTGGCGTGCCGCCTGCGGCGCGCGGGCATTACGCCCGTCATCGTGACCAACAACCTATCCATTACCGAGGCCGTGAATCACCATGGCGTGCAGGTGTCGGCAGGCCAGGAAAGCGAGACGGCCGCATTGCATGCCTATACGCTGCTCGAGCACGTGCCGCGGGGCGAGCGGTTCGACCAGGTGTGGCTTGCCATGCCGGCGCATGCCGTCCTCGATGCCGCGGTCCAAGCGTATCCGCTGTTGGCGCCCAATGCATTCGCCGTCTCGTTTCAGAATGGCATCGTTGGCGATCTACTCGCCGACGCGCTCGGCCCCGAACGCGTGGTGAGCGCCTGTGTCACTTAGAGCGCGGAGATG
>CAZLBS010000284.1:0-5502 GCA_964557505.1 uncultured Nitrospiraceae bacterium
GCTAGTGGTGGGATGCGTGACGCCCGTTACAACGCCGATCCCCCGGATGCCGGGCAGTTGCCCGGGCTCATAGATGGCTGGCGGGTCGGAGCCGTTTGCAAGAAATGTCCGGCAAGCATCCGTGACGGCAGGACTCGCCGCGCGCGCGCGGCCTTCGCGAACCGGGTAAGAGCTGGCGGCAGCGAGGACTTCGTTGTTCTCGCCGATGAGCACGATCCGGGCGAACTGTTCCAAACCCACAAAATCCTCTGCGACGCGCTGCGGAGAGAAGCTCGAGGGATAGGCGCCGCCTGGCATGGCGCTCGCGGCAAGGCCGTACGCCATCGCTTGTTGGACCAATTGGTTCAAGGCGCGGCCGCTTTGCTGATAGAGCAGCGCCGTATACGGCGCGATGCCCAGCGTCAGGATCCACGCTGAAACACCCAGGGCGATTGCAGTGAACAGCCCTATGGTCAAGGCCAGGCGGGTCTGGTAGCGGCGGATTCGCATAGGAAGTCTCGGTGCGTTTCGCGGATGCGGCCAATGTACGCCGCGCTAGCATGCCGCCTCGGGAAGCGCGTTTCAACAGGCGGGCCTCTTCACCGCGCAGTCCATAGCCAGGGGGTCGGCCCACCATGCGCACAACAACTTGCCCCGATGCCTCATTGCGCCGACCAAGCCGCCGTGTACTTACAGAGAAGCATGAGGTCAACATTTGCGCGAAGCGCTTGTAAAGGCAGGTTAATTGGGGTACAACGTAAGTGTCTGGGGCAGTTAATGGTGGACAACATCAGGGGAGCGATCACAATGAATCTACGAATCCTTTGCGTGCTGACCGCGGTTGTCATGGGTTTATCGGGCTGTCTTCACGGCCGCGGTATCCATGAGATTCCTGTAGAGCGCGACTACAAGTCACTTGAGAAGGTGAGCGTCGATGACGCCTCGCCCGTATTGCACGAGGCCCACCGAAAGGGGGCGCACCGCTATGCGCCATATGAGTACGATTCAGCGAAGACGTACTACAAGTATGGCGTGGGCGCCCGTGACGAGGGCGATCGCAAGGGCCACAAGGACTATGCGGCGCTGGCAAAGCGGTATGCCGAGCAGGCGCTTGCCAATGGCTCGGGCATTGCCGATGAGGGCGACCTGCCAATGCCGGACACCGCGGAACAGGCGGCCGCGGAACTCGAGCGTATCAAGGCGATGTTTCGCAGCATTGACCCATGCAAGGCGCGGATTGTGGCGCCGCATGTGTACGCGGAAGCCGAGACGAATCTCGCCCAGGCGGAGCATGAACTGAACGAGCGCTGCCATTACCCCGAAGCGATTCGTCATCTGCGCGAGGTGGAGCCGGACTTGCGTGCCATCATGGCGCACGACATCGATCTTGACGGTGTGGTGGACCTGGATGATGGCGAGCCGTGGATTGCCGAAGACCCCGATGGCTTCCAAGACGAGGACGGCATGCCGGAGCCCAAACCCTACCCGGCGTTAGATGACGTCAATTTCGCGGTGGATAGCGCAGCGCTCTCCGCTGATGCGAAGGGATATTTGCGGGGGGTGGCCCACATGCTGCTCGATGGCTACAAGGAGGCTAAGCTTTACCTCCGCGCGCACACAGACAGCGACGCATCGGATGCCTACAACCAGGGGCTCTCGCAGCGCCGGGAAGCCGCCGTGCGCGATTACCTGCTGACGCAGGGCGTCAATGCGCAACAGGTCGTGGGCAGCGCCGCAGGCGAGTCCGAGCCGAAAGTGCCCAACACCTCGGCCAGCGCTAAAGCCGCCAACCGGCGTGTCGAGCTGACCCTGGACTCGCCTGATCCGGTGAGTCCATTTTGTCAGAACTAGCAAACCTTACATGCCACGTGCCGGGGCGCAGCAACCCAGACCAGCCGCCCCGGCACGTGCATTAAGGCGATAGGAAGTTGAGCCCCCTGCGGCTACCGGCGGTCGAACGGAAGCGGGCGGCATGCCGGGCGCTCTTCCACGGGGAGTGCACGGCCCCAGTCTTGCCGCAGGTTTCTTTCGGCGTGGCGAATCAATTCGTCCAGCGTATGATGTTCCTGCACAGTCGCGGCGCCTATTGATACGGCGCTCACGCGAGCGTCTGTTTCGTCCCGCGGATAGGTGTTTAGGGCCAAGAGGCGAAGCCGCGCCGCAAGGGCTTCTATTTGTCCTGGACGGACGCGCGGTTTGATAACTGCCAGCACGTGCTTGTCCCATCTGCCAACGCAATCACTGGGACCAAGGTCATTCTGCAAGGTACGCGCTTGCAGCCGCAGGAACATATCCGCGACGGGCTGCCCGTGCTTCGCTGCCAGGGCGGCGAGGTCTTGCGGCTCGAGCAAGATCATGCCAAACGGAATGCCAGCCCGGGCATAGGCGTCCAGCCGTTCCTCGAGACAAGCCTCGAGGTAGCCGCGCGAGGCCACGCCCGTGACGGGGCAAACATCTTGCTCGTGGCCATAGCCCGGCTTGTGGCGCATGATGCTCGGGCCTGGGCTCAAATCTTCGAAGCTCTCCAACGCGCCGATTAATTCGCCGTCCTTCCCATATATGGGTACCGCGCGAATGTGCACCGGCACGCGATAGCCCTCGCGGTGGTGCAAATAGACGGTTCCATGGGCGGCCTGGCCGGTTTCCATGCAGGCATGCAGCGGGCAATGGGTGTGGCACAAATGGGCCCCGGTCTCGTCAATGTGGTCGAGATAGCCATCGAAGCAGTGGCCCCCTTCCATCTGCTCGCGCGTAAACCCGCTGATCTGTTCGGCACGCTTGTTCCAAACATGGACGCGGCGCTGCCGGTCGACGAAATAGACGGCCTCGGGCAGGGCATCAATGAGCGCCCGCAGTAAGGACGCATCAATATCGGCATTTGCTAAATGAACGGCGCCGGAAGCTGACATTACACCCTCACTTCGCCATAATCACGCTTCACCCGCAGTGAAATTTGTAAAAACCATACCGCATTTCCGGCAAGACTACAAGAGAGGCGTGGCGGCAGGGGTTCGGTGCGCATGGCCCACGGCGTCTTAACAGATAGGGGACCGGCGTAAGCTAAGTGCCGGTCCCAGGGGCGCGCCATCTCGATCGCTAGATTGGGTCTGTAATGATGCCGGGCGATTGTGTTAAATGACAGCCATCGAGCGCGCGAGAATTGCCTGCAGGTAGTCATATCCCATGAGGCGGGCGAAGTCGCGGGCCATGAGCCCGCCGGTCACCCAATCGCGAATATATGGATTGGCTCCGTGCTCGAGGAGCAATTCGGCAATTTCATCGAGTCCACGCAGGGCGGCCCAATGCAGGGGCGTCAGGCCGAGTTGATTCGGCGCATTGACTTCAGCGCCCGCGTCGAGCAGCGCCTTGACCGCCTCGACATGATTGTGCCGCACCGCTTTGTGCAGCGGCCGTTCGCCTTGCTGGTCGACTTCATCGACATTCGCGCCTTCGGCGATGAGGGCCTCGATCGCGTCGGCGTAGCCCCAGTAAGCCGCCCGGTGAATCTCGGGGGCGTGCGCAACCTCTTTGACGGCATCCTCGATCCGCTGCAGGAACAGCACGTTTGCGAGGTCCATCCGCCCGCTTTTCGATATCCGGGTGAGAGCGGTCTCGCCATAATCATCGATCTCGTAGAGCCAGTCCCGATCCATTATCTGATGCCTCGTAATGTTACTTGCCGTTGGCACGGAGCCCGTTGTTGAATAAGTGACGTTCTACGTCACTGAACGCACAAGCCGTGCCAAGCGGATCCCCCTTTCGCTTGGCCGCCCTTAGTATAGCGCGTGCTTGACGTTATCGCCGGCGCCCATTTGTGACAAACGCTCGTCATGCCTGTCAGCATGCCAGATATCCGGCATCCCGGCAAAAATTCTTGACGAACTGCCGTAGATTGGCGCGGCCCCGTTGCATGCGCCTAGAATGCAGCGGCACAGGGGGGGGAGTACGATGCGCTTGGACGCGGCTGTTGCAGGGGTAGGGGACGCAATGTGACGGCCTCGATTGCAGGCGCACATTTTCGAACCATAGTCTGGTTCGTATCGTTCTGTGGCTTGTGTTATCTGGCAGGTGTGGAGACGGCTCCGGGGACGGTGTTTCCGTTTGGCGCGCCGCTCGAGCCCGTATTTGAAGACTTCCGGCCGGTGCTCGTGCTGGCGGTTTTGGCGGCGGGGTCCTTCTTCGTGCTAGGACAGCCACGTCAACGCGGGGGAAGGGAGCGCGTGCTGCGAGGACTCTTGCTGGCAGCGTGGCTTTGCCTGACCGCGGGGGCCGTGTATTACTGGCTGCACGATGCGGGCTCCGAGTGGCGCACGCGCACCTTTCCTATGCGGCCACAGATCATCGCGCTCGCAACAACGCGCATCGGCCTCGGGGTGCTGCTCGCCGGATGGCCGCTTATCCACCCCGAACTCGAGAAAGGGCCGCGGTGGTCCACATTGGCGCAAGTGGCGGGCATCGCCCTTTTGGCGTGGTTGATGTTGACGCTTTCGTTTCGCCTCATGAGGCCGCCTGGCCCGGATATCGCGGCCGTGCTGACGCGCGAATTGCCCGTGATGGCGGCGCTAGTAACGGCGGGCGTGTTCGGCTTCAGCCGCTTGGGCCGTCCGAAAAGTGGGGCAGCCTTTGCGGTTCTTGTCGTTTGCATGCCTTTCTTTCTTGCCGGCCCCTTGCCGCCGGGGCATATGAATGAGCCCGGCGCGAATGTCATGTTTCACGGCGCCGCCTTGGGATTGGCCTTGCTTTGGTGGGCAGGGCTCCCGCTGCTGCGCCTCCAGCCCTGGTTGAATGTGCACCGAATGCGGCCCCTCGCTTCCCCGCAAGTCTTCATGCTTCTCGTTGCACTGGCGGCCGCCTTCCTTATGGCTGGGCTCCGTGCCGATTTCGGCGCCGGGCTCGTGGCAAGCATGGGGCTCATCCTCGTTATGCAGACGGCGGAGGCCCTCGAAAAGGGCGAGGCCGCCTTGCCCCCACTCCCGCATGTCCTGGCCGTCACCGCCGCCTTCATGGTCTTTCAAACGTGGCTGACGGTGGTATTGTTGGGGATGCCGCAACTGGATTAACCTTTCCGTGGAGGTGCACAAAATGCCTGGCAGGGGAAAGGCTGTAGAAACCGGGGCTGAGCTTCAGCGTGCCGTCATTGAGTTGGGCGAGCGCCTCGGACTTGATGTGGAAAAGGAGGTGATTGTCGGCAAGCGGCTGTGGGGAGCGTCGCGCAAAATTGATGTAGTGCTGAAGGAATCGCATTCCCGCACCATATTGGGAATCGAATGCAAAGCCCAAAAGAGTGCAGGCACGGCGGAGCAGAAGATAGCTGCTACAATTCAGGACATGGAGGCGTGGCCGATTCGAGGGCTCATCGTGTATTCGGGACCCGGCTTCAGCGATCAAATGAAGGCTTTTCTTCTGGCCTCTGGCAAAGCAATTGAATTCGATGATCTCGAAGCATGGCTTAAGTTGTATTTTGTTCAATGACTGATTTCCGTCTGAGTGCCAAACCCGCGCGTCCTTTCTTGAAGTGGGCGG